>JBBSYL010000024.1:0-49867 GCA_038045265.1 Nanobdellota archaeon
TTAAACTTGATTAGATTTGTCAGAGAAAACATATCACTTTAATTTGACAGTATCTTCGAAGAGAAAGCTTTAAATACTCATACTTCGGTAATCTTTTATAAACCTTTCGGAAAATTCTATGAGTTATGTAAAAAGATGCCCAGAATGTGGAAGCGTAAACCTTACCTATGATGACCATAAAGGCGAGATAATCTGTAATGAATGTGGTTTAATAATTGAAGAAAAAATGGTCGATACTGGTCAAGACGCTGGCGGACAATTTGATAAAGCTGACAAAAAAGGCAGAGGCGGCGCCCCAATGTCCATGCAGAAATTTGATAAAGGTCTTGCAACGAACGTAGGAGAAATCTCAGATATTTATAGATTAGAAGCAGGCCAGACAAGAAAATTTCTTAGGTTAAAAAAGTGGCAAGAGCGTGTCTCAACTTCTATTGAACGCAATTTAAGATTAGCAATGGCTGAATTAAGACGTGTCGCCTCTTTTCTTAATCTTCCAAGTGTAGTTAGAGATGAGGCTTCAAGAGTTTACAATTATGTTCTTCAAAGAGGCCTGGTAAGGGGAAGATCAATGGAGTCAGTAATTGCTGCTTGCATATATGCTTCATGCAGATCATATAACATTCCAAGAACATTAGATGAGATTGCTAATGCCTCTGACGTAGAAAGAAAAGAAATAGGAAGAACTTATAGATTTATAGTAAGAAAAATAAAGATTAAAGTTACCCCCTCTTCACCAAAAGATTACATCTCTCGTTTTTCATCAATTCTCCATCTCTCTCCTAAAGCACAGAATGAGGCTCTAAAAATTCTAAAGCGCGCAGATGTATCAGAATTAACTTCTGGAAGAGGCCCAGCAGGAATTGCGGCTGCTGCATTATACGTCGCTGCATTGATTAACGATGAAAAGAAAACTCAAAGAGAAGTAGCCGATGTCGCGGGAATCACAGAAGTCACAATAAGAAATAGATACAAAGAATTAATTGAAAGATTAAAACTCGAAGACAAACTGAAAGCAAAAGTAATTGCTTCTGCTGAAAAAGTTGCAAAGAAATAAGATGAATTTAAAAGAATTTTTCTCAAAAAGAGCCCTTGAGTTAATTATTGCTGTAATTTTCGGCATTTTTGGATTAATTTGGGGAATAGCAGAAAGAGAAGTTGGCTACCCATTTGCACAAAATCTAGCAATTGCCCTGATACTTACTTTCATACTCTTCATAATAGGATATGTGCTTGGCCTTCTCGTAAAGTTGCTTTACAGAACAGATATAGGTAAAGTCATAACAGGTCTAGTTATATCTGTTCTAGCGTTTGTAGTATCTTATATACTATCGATTTTTCTTCTTTTAGGACTTACTGGGGGGTGGATAGTACTTGCCGGAGAATCACTAATTGTTAAAATAATGATGCTTGTTATATTATCAATCATTTACATTTCAGCAAATACTTTTTTACTAAAAATAATTAACAACGATAAAATAAAAATTGGAATTAAGATAGGTTACATCTTCATAATAATATACATCTTATTTTTAATGTTCTAATTTCGCAAATAAAATCCAAACCTTTAAATCTCCTCAAAAATTCACCCCCATAGTTCGAAGAACCTATTTTGAAGGAGGTTGAACTCTGAAGAATGAAAATTCTTCAAGACACGAAGAACTAAAAGTTACTTCGTGTTCAAGGAACATTGGTTCCTTAAGATGCGGGGATGCCAGAGTGGTCAAATGGGCGACGTTTAGGCCGTCGTAGCTTAGTGCTTACACAGGTTCGAATCCTGTTCCCCGCATTCTACCTTTTTGGCATATTCATGTGATGTGGAAATTTATAATCTAAATATGCGACCGACAAGTTTAAATATACTCACAGATATTAGTATATGCACTAAAAATAGTATATAAAACAAATGGCAACTTTCACAATTTCAATACCTGAAGAATTAAAGAAAATGATAGATGAACATCCAGAAATAAACTGGGCAGAATATATTAAAAAAAGATTTCAAGAAAGAATTATCGAATTAAAAAAGTTTGAAGAGCTGAAAAGCAGAGGAAAATTTTAAGATGGCTAGTTTAACATTATCAATAAATGAAGAAATGAAAAATCAACTAAAAAGCTTTCAATGGGTTAATTGGAGCGAGATAGCTAGAGAAGAAACAATGAAAAAGTTAATATTAGAAAATTATATGAAAACTGGAAAGATAACTGATAAAGAATGGGAATTCTGCGAAAAGATAGATTGGCATCCAGTTGATGAATTGCCTTTAAGAGAAGATTTCAAAAAGGAAATGGAAAAGAGAAGAAAAGAGAAAGGCATTAAATTTAATAATATTGGTGAATTAAGAAAGCTCATCGAGCAATAAAATGTATAGCTATGAAATTATACTCTCTTTGCAAAGGACTCTTAATAAGTTATCAAAGAAAGACAAGAAAACATATGAAGTGGTTATGGATAAAATAGAAGAAATTCTTAAAAATCCAGAACATTATAAACCATTGAAACATGATTTAGCAGGAGAAAGGAGAGTTCATATAATGAAAAGTTTTGTTTTAAAGTACGAGATTATTGAATCAACAAAAACAATTAAGTTTATCTTCTTCGGACATCATGATGAAGCTTATCAGAGATAAAATCATCAAAACAGTCTAAACATAATCATAAGGTAAAAAGTTAATTTATGGATAACTGACTGATTGTGTTATGCCTTTGTCAGTTATCCAGACAGAGAACTGAATACAAAACATTACATAATTAATTCAGTTCTCTGTACCACATCACGCCATGATGCCAAAGATTAGATGTCTTTAGTCCCGCATACTCAAAGAGTTGTGGGTACTGAAATGTCGCTCCCTCAACCCAAATTACATCTCTTTGTTTCTACTTAGCAATTACGACATATGGAAAAGTTTAAATACCCCTTATTTCTCTAAAAAGCATGAAAAAGACATTGGCTTATTTAACAGCAACAGGATTAGCACTAGCTGTTGCAGATACTCAAGCAATGAACATCAGAAAAACTTCTAAAGAAAACACTCCTGTTAAAGCAAAAGCATTCTATAATCCTCACGGAGCAAGGGGAGTAGATTCTGCCATGGATAATATGCCTTCATTTGTAGATTCACCTTACTTCGTAAGAAGAGACAATGCGGGAAATGTAACAGAAAGATATTTTGTTGAAAGAGACCATTGGGGTGGAACAAACGACTTGGGAATAGTTATAAGAAAAGCATCTGAAACCACAATAAGGACAGATAATAGGGATTCAACTGCCCACCTTGGCGATGTACTTTATGCACCAATTCTAGCAAAACAAGGAACAAACCTCGTAACCGGTTTGAAATGGTCAGCAACTGGACCAAACAGTCTAAAAATAGTGAGAACCTATTTAGATAACGTAAATAATGGTTCAGGAGTAAGAGTAGAATTCAGCAGACCCGTTGTAAAATATACTATAGACCCTGATGGACCAGCCAGAAAAGGAGAATCAGACTTGCCTGCAAGAACTTGGCTTGCTCCAGAGAGCACTTTTGGAGGAGACTTACCATTCGCATTTGTAGAAGATAGCAATAGAGTATTTGGAGCAGACGGCTCTTTCGGAGTTAAACCTGGAAAAGTTTATGGATGGAAAAAATTAACAGATTCTGAAGCAGATGAAATTCTTAAGAGAATACAAGAAGCAGAAAAGAAACAAGCAGACAAGGAAAGAAAAGCTGTTGCAAGAAAAAAGAAAAACGCAGAAAAAATGAGCAAACCTATTGTTGGCGATGTAACAAGTCCTTTCTTGGATTAAATTTTAATCTAGAAAAGCTTCATTAGCTTCACCAGTCGTCGGATCTGAATTGCTTCCCAAATCCTTTATTATATTTCCCCCAGAACTTGTCTTTGAATTTATTATGCTCGCACCATTTAGATAATCATATAACTCTTTACCAGTTGTCTCTTCTCTAAAATAAGACAATAGTTCTATACTCTCCCCCTTTTTTACAACCCCTACAGGACTCGACTTACTTTCAAAGAAAACCTGCCCCCCAGATAAAACATATCCTGTTTTCGCCCCTTTATTTAAAATATCTATTCTTTCATTTGTATTATATGCCTCACTTAAAGCCAAAGAAAATGTCCTTGCTACAGTTCCAGTAGCTTGAAAATTAAGTTGAGAAGCTGTTTGTGTCTTCAACCAATTATCAAATAAGATTTTATCGCATGATTGTTTGGAGGGAGTAGTACTAATACAAAAAGTTTTTCTAAACCTTTCCCTGTCACCATTAAAATCAGAACTACGTAATGTTGAAATACCTTCATTAAAATACTCAACTGTTGGAGGTTCTCTTTCCTGATAAAACTTAAACAAAGCAAAAACAAACTGCTCATCTGTTAAGTCAGCAACAGAAAGCCCAGTCGTTGTAGTACCCTGAACATTTACGCTTGTAGCTTCATAATTACTTTCTCCCGCTTTAAATCTTGACAAATAATTAATTCCTTCTTCAGCTCCTGCTTTATCGAGCTGTTCTGCTATTTCCTGCAATTCTGCAGAATCTTCTTTAAACAAAAAGTTAGTTTCATAATATCCTTGCTCTTTTTCAAAACTATACATCCATCCTTTATCATATTTGAAAAATATTTCCTTTTTATCCGCAACAATACTTATTATTCCTCCACTATTGACTCTCTCAAATATTTCCGCATTTCCTAAAACTGCTTTAGCAACAGCCCCCTTAATTCTTGCCTCAAGCCAGGAAGCCCAAGCTTTATGATGATTATAGAATAATTTATCTTTCACCGTATTTATATCCTCGATGGTTCTTAACGCTGTATTACTTCCCTGCGCATTAAGCAAATTACTTTCTTCAATTCCTCTTACTTTGCCCTCAAGATCTCTCAACTTTGCATTAGCATCATCTTCATTTAATATAATTCCTCTGCTCGCAAGATTATTTCCTTGTATCTTGCTTAATTCACTAAGCGTTTCATTTCTTATTCCCTTATTATTATCTGTAATTGCATTATCTACACTATTCTTATCAAGCCAGCACTTCACCCTTTCATTTCCGCATACTCCAACCTCAACAAATCTTTCAGGATTGGTCGAACTGGCAGGATTTTCTGTACTGCATATTCTTATTATTCCTCTTCTATACAAATCAGGATTTAACGCCTCGTCTGCTGCCTGCTGTAAGTTTGGATTCAATAATGCAGCAACATTCACACCCCCACTAACGCATTCTTTCTCTGTTTTAATTTTATTTTCAAGCATTTCATTCTTCACAAATTCATCTCTTACATAATTCACAGCAAATGAAGTCGAAACTTGCTTGAATCCACACTCTGTTTCTCCATTTATATCGATGCACATTTCCTTATATCCTTCTGGAGCAGTGAAGTCCCTTGTCTTGCTTAAAGTTTGCCCTTTGCTTAAGAATCCAGATTCAACAACCAATATTGGATTAGCTGCATAATAACTTGTCTCTGGAGGATTCTTTAAGAAAATCCTATAGCTCACTCCAGAATCCTGTCCTGCAAATACATGATAGAATACTTTATACTGTGCAGTTGCAGGTATTGTTGCATCTGTAAATCTCGTACTACTGAAGTATCCATGGAATTGTGGTGGATTTGGAGGTTGTGTCAAACTTTCAAATGAAGTAGGCAACTTTGCAGATATAAATGCTTTACAGAACTCTCCTCCTGCCTCTTCTATGCTTCTTGCTCTGAAAGCTTTGAAAGTATTTACCCCATAACTATTTGTAAAGTAATCAATACTCTGCTTAGTATTCTGCCAAGCACTCTGCACAGTTAAATACTCTGCTCCCCCTCTTGTTCCCTGCCCTTGACTCCACTCCAACGCCCTTGGTATTGCGATCTTGCTTAATGGTGCGAGCTGTCTCCAGAAGAATTCACACGAATAAACAGAATGTATCTGGTCGCATATTCCAGTCAATCTTCCAGTATCAAGACTTTCCTGTAAACATTGCCTATGTGCTTCTAATACTGAAACATACCCATCTATTCCCGCTTTTATTCCAGACAAACATACAGGAACAAGTATTTTTTCTTGAATATTCGGCAAACACAATAATGTACTCCCTATTATCCCTGTTTGTATTACATCAGCAACAGGATATTTTCCTCCAAAGTCACATCTACTTGATGGACATATTACTGGATCACACACATTAAACATTAAATGACATTCTCTTGCACTCATAAAGTCTTGACAGCTTGTTTCAGGCACTCCAACAAAAGGCCTTCCTTTATTCAAACCAACTCCTTCTATTGAAGCACTATTCCTTCCATTTTCATATTGTCTTGCTGCCTCTCTCAATGCATTCTCTGCCTTAGTAACTAATCTTTGCACAAATGCTTTATTATTCAATCCAGGAAATACATCATATGGTTGTCCTGTATTCAAATTAATCTGCTGGCAAGTATCATCTCCGTAACTTGATTCTTCAAAATCAATCAACCCATTTTGTCCTACATTGCAAAGCCAGAAGCTGGTTACTCTTCCGCTTGCATCAAATGCTCCTATTCCTCCAAAAGCAGGCAATATCTGTTTAGTTCCAGCATACCACCCATTCTGCACATCAACAGGAACAACAGCAGGCATTCCTTTGTAAGGTTCGGTCTCATAATATCTTACCTCTGGGTTCTTTATTCTATTTGCATAACTAACATCTTTATCTGCTTTAATTGCTCCTCCAAGATTATAAGCACTAGCAAATCTTGATAACTCCACATCTCCGTCTTTATATATCGCTCCCCCAGCTTGATAATCTAATTTATCATCAACTTGCAAAACCTTAGTTACTCTATAATTTCCTCCTTCAATTTTTTCCAATTCTAATGCATAAAGTCCTGTTTTAAATTCTGTAGACCCATCTTTCCCTTTAACTGTCTTGCCCTGATTTGCTCTATAAAGCATAAAGTTCTTAGAACTATCAAAGCGATCTTTAATCGCACTACTCTGCACATTATTAACAGGAGCAATATTCGCAACTCTCGTCTTGCTTTGGACATCATTCATAACAGCAGGCGCACCAATTTTTGCATAATTTTCAGCATTTATTATATCTCTCCGATATTCAAGATTATTTTCAATTCTCTGTGCACTTTCCTTCAACGCTTTATTAATGGTTCCTTTACTATTATATTCTGAACTGAACTTGCTTGTAGATTCTTCAGCAAGAAGATTTGTATAAATATCTCTGACTTGCGTATATGAAACAGCCCTACTTTTTATATTTTCAGAAGCCAACAATTCACTAACTTTAACTTCTTTTCCATTATCTAATTTTACAACTTTGTTCGCATATTTTGAATTTCCTCTTATCTCCTTTGCTAAATCTTCCGCAGCGCCTGTACTATCCACACTCGCAGTTTCTAAAAATCCAGAATCTTGTTTACGGTCTTTATTTATCGTACTCAGTTTATTATTTACACTATCTATTACTTCTTTTCTTGCATTAACATCTCTTTCAATAGCACTCGCATGCTCTAGGAAGCACGCATCATAACTCCCCCCGTATTTTCCTGTAGCAATCTCCTCCTTGCATATAGGTCTCCAAGTATCTTTCATTACGTCCTGTCTCGCTAATGATTTTCCAGACAAACCTGTAAAGAAACTTTTGAATGTTAATGTAGTGGCAGTTGCAAAGCATGCTGCTTGCAATCCTTGATTAACTTTTCCCAAATTTTTGCTTATACTTTCCCACTTATCTATACTTTCATTCAGATTCCCTATTTTATCTCTAGTTTCATCAGGTGTCAATTGTATCGCTCTCTTTTCTATCCCTATCTGCACTGTCAAGTTGGTGCTTGTCTTAGTATTATGTGCTCTAGGTATCAAACTTATTCTCGCATATTCATGTGATTCAGTATCTTTCAAAACCAATGGGCTACCACACAATGTAACGCTATCTCCTATTTTCATACTAACGCTTCCCAAAGTTCTGCTTCTTTCTCGTGTATTGTCTTCACAATTTGTACTTATTGTTGCTTCATCCTTAGTTACTTTTTTAACTTCAAAATACAAATCCTTTCCTTTAGAAGTTTTTTCTCCATTTATCTCGGTTATACTAAACTCTTTATTCACCCCAAGTTCTACATTTCTATTTCCCCAAGCAAACAGGGCCTTCGCTTCCTCCTTTGGATTCTTCACAGCAACAACTCTTATCCCACTTATTTTTCCTCTAACATCTACTACCGCGCTTGCCTGAGAATAATCTATCAATCCAAGAGAATTCAATTCTCTCCTATAACTCTCTGTCAATTCAGAGTTTGGATAAAGTTCAATATATCTCTTAAGAAGTTCTCCCTGTGTCTTTGATTTCCCAAAACCTCTTGCCAAATCTATCGCCCTTTCCAGTGATTGCTCTCCAAATGTTTTCTCAACTTCATTTCTCTTTTCTCTAGGAAAATCCTCTGCAACTTTTCTATAAGACTCTATGGCTTCTGTAAAATACTTGTCTGCATCAGCTCCATGCTCTTTATCAGCCAATAGTTTTCCTGTTCCCACTTGTCCTGCCTCGTCTAACTTTCTATACTCTTGTAAAGCTCTCTTCACTCTTTCTCTGTAACTACTACTTCTTTTCTCAGCCCCACTTCCAGTTGCCTTAAATTCGTCTTTATCTTTGGGACCCTTCCATAATACATAACTTTCATCTTTACTAAAACTCACACTATATTCTGCTCTTCCTTCTACAAAATTTTTCTTAACATCAAGTCCTGACAAGACGTCCTGCTCAAGTGTTAAAGCAAACTTCTGCCCCGGACAACTTACACTTACACTTCCCCCTTCCTGTGTAAGTTCATTAGGTACTATCCTATCAACTCTACATCTATCATTCAAAAACCTTGAACCTTTTACAACTTCTATCCTGTCTGTACCATTTCCTGTAACTACCTCAAGAACTGCAGAAGCTTGCGCATCTTCAAATCCGTCAAATCTTACTTGTAAAGCTCCCTGACAATAACTTCCTGGAACATAAATATTTCCCGATTCTTGTCCTAAAACAACACTTGTGCTACTTATTTTTCTATCTCCAGAATATATAGAAACCTTAGCCGTTCTTGTCACAGGATCAACATCATCAAGCCTTATTGAAAATCTTCCATTCCAGAAACTCTGCTGATTTTTCTCCAAATTCCATTCAGAATCACCCTGTTCCCTAAGCAGAAAGTTGGTCTTTCCTATTCCAAGAGGATTTCCAGAATCATATCTAATTTCTGCTTGCATACTGACTTTTACAGAATCAGGCAAATTCTTCTCTATTTCATTTCTTCTAAGCACAACAACAACATAACCCACATTATTAAGTATTGGATCTCCAAGAAGTTGGTCTCTCGTCCTTAATGCGGCTTTCGCAGGATGAAAACCAGTCCCTACAATTTCCTTAGACTTGTTACTTGTAACAAATCTTATATTTTCAATATCTTTTATATCAAGTAAAGGATTTATCTTAAGTGCATCTATCTGGCAGAATACAGGCACATTCTGTTCAGCCAGTAAATCGCTTCTTACAACGCTAGGTGTACACCCATTAGGCGCAATTTGCAATATTATGTCCTGTCGTGCTTCGCACTGTTCTGGATCATCAAGCACAGGCCAATAAGTTTGCAATCTGCTTCCCAATCCTGTTCCGGCAGAATCTGAATAATATACCTGAAAACTTGGAGCAGCAGTTTGCCTTGTCACATAACTCGCAGTGCTTGCTGAAGATGATAATGCATCCACAAAAACTACTCCAGAAAAAAGAAGAAATGCAAAAGCTAAAAATAATATTGCTCTTTTCATGCTATATCCACTCCTTTCGTTTCAAATAATAAATAATTTGTCTGCATATCATCTAATGTCCTTGGAACTTTTAGTCCAGTAACACTTAATTCTAGCTTTCCGCTTTCAAGCTGAGACCTCGACAAGAAAGTCTGACTTATTCCTCCCCCAATCAATGCACTTTCAATCTTAGTTTCAGGCACTTCAATATTAAAGCATTTTTCATCAGTTCCTCCAAATACTCCCAATATTCCGCTCTTACTAACTTCTACGCATTCTGTCTTAGTCGAAGCAGGAATAGTCACACTGGAATTTCCATAAACACTCACCCTCACTTCATAGCTTCCCTCACTTAATTTTATACTACCCTTTGTAGATAACTCTGTGCTTGCTGTTCTAGCTCCATCAAATGAAATAACGGCCATTCCAGAATAGGGTTTGCCATCAACTTCTAACTCTAATTCAATATCATATAATCTATCTAATATTACTTCTCTTCTTTTTTCAGTATTTGTAGATAATATCTCCCTATAATCTGCATATCCTTCTGCTCTAACCACTATTTCTCCATTAAAGCAACTAGGTGCACTACCTGAATAAACTCCTCCTTCTGCTCTTCCGAGATTGCACAATTGATCAAAGCAAGCATAATCTATCTCAGCTTCAACATTACTCAATTCATTATTGAACACACTGATTTCTATTTCTTCAGTCAATGCACTACATATATCTACTTCCTCCTCTACAAAATCAACTTCAGAATATATCCCTTTTCTTGGTAAGTTGTTATCTATTATGACAACTACTGGAAACTGGAAAAACTCTTCTCCCTCAAAAATTTGTACCATCACAGGAAAATTAACATCATAAACAAAATGATAAGGCACATAGCAAAATCCAAGAATTCCTAATCCTTCCTGATTTCCAACAGGCTGTGCAACCATTAATTCTTGTCCTGCTCCAGCAATTTCTACTTTATGTGGCCAGTTTCTAGAATAAAGGAATCTTACATTTCCTCCAGTAGACTGATCAACAATAAAATATTTACTATCTTGGTTTTCCTGTTCTGTACTCGTATCTCCTTTAACTCTTATCGCACCAACATTATTTTCCAATCCCCCTTCCAACTTATCCACCACTTCTTTTGTTTTCCATATCTCTGGATTGCACTGTATTAAATTTCCAGTTACGGGAGCATATGTATTCAATACGTCAAGACTATAATTCTCTAAAAACAATGTCTCTTGTTCTGTTGTATAAATTCTTCTTGCATCCAAAAACATCTTTCCCATTTTAGTCTCTATCTCTATCTTCCTATTAGTAATTTTCATGCTACTTTCTCCATCAGATATTAAAATTTCTGCCTTAGAATCTATACTTAGTCCATTATTATCTAAACTAGCTCTTGTTTCTCCTTGCTCTATTTCTATGGTAAATCCCCTATCTCTAAAGCTGTCAAAATCACAATTTTCTATATTCTCTGAAACATATTTTCCTATTTCCTGCTCCAGCTCTGTTTTCGTAGGAACGTTTTCTCTTACAATTCCATTCCCTTCAACGCTGAACCAATAAGGAACACCAAACCCAAGAAAATCGAGTTGATTCCCAAATGGTGCATACTCGCTTCCCTCAATATAATCTCCTGCATAAACTCTCCCCCCTTGCACGCCCGCTAAATCAATTGCATCTCTTGCATTTTCCTGCAGACATTGATCATAATAACTTACTATTTCGCCAAATCTGCCTGTCTCCCCAGATACATCTAACACATTTTGGGCAATAAAGAAAATAGCTACTCCTGCCACAATAACAATAGCAATTATAATAAATATGCTCGCCTGTCCAATTTTACCTTTTAACATTTTTTTCACCTATTTTCTTTTTTATCAGCTCAATAATCTCCGTATTCAAATCCCTATCGATACCTTCCTTGAACTTCTCCCAAAGCTTCTCATCTTCGACTAATAACAAATATTTTTTCATCCTTCCTCTTTCTATCTCTTTTCTAACTTCCATTTAATATATAAATCTTATTATTAACTTACTAAGTAAGTTAATTACTAATAGAAAAATGGTCTTACGCAGAATCGAACTGCGAACTCCTCCACGTCAAAGAGGCATTTTACCACTAAACTATAAGACCTACCACAAAAGCAAATCAAAACCTTTTTTAAGGCTTTCCTCAAATAGAAAAGATTAAATAGAGCGCCCACATACTATATGAGAAGTATGACTCAAAAGAAACAATTAGCAAAAGAGGGAGAATTAAGATTTGCTGCAGAATTTATTAGAAAAGGATGGAACATATTTTTACCATTTGGAGAAGACGGCCCGATAGATTTACTAATAGAAAGAGGGGGAGAATATAAAAGAGTTCAAATAAAGTCAACAGCCTCAAAAGAGGGAGTGATACATTGCCGTCTTAAATCTTCCAATAATTGGCAAGTAAAAAAATATACTAAAGCACAAATAGATTTATTCGGTATTTATGATAGCACAAATAAAAAAGGATATTTGTTGAAAATAGAGAATGTTGAAGAGATGACTGAAATCTATCTTAGAATTAAGGAGACAAAAAATAATCAACAGAAGAGAATAAGAAAAGCTGAAGATTACTTATACTTCTAAAACAAAACCTTTTTAATACTAATAAATTCAGTAATGCTATGCCTCTATGGCTCAATGGTAGAGCGATGGTTTTGTATATAATCAATAAATAGTCAAAAAAACCATAGGTTGGGGGTTCGATTCCCCCTAGAGGCTTCAATTCACCAGAGTTGAAGACCCTAAGAATTTGAATAATTCTTAGAGGCTTGTAAAAAATAATATAAACCTTGATTCTATCCATATATATGAAAAGACCCTCTTATTACTATCATTATATATACAAAAGACGAACTATCTTCGTTCTCTGTCTCATTCTTTTAGTAATGATTTATTTCTTTCAAGATGCTTCATTCCTGCTTAGATCCATCACTTCAATTGCTTTTCTTGCAGTGTTTACATTCATAGATCATTTTTTTGACATAAGATTTAGAACAAAACATTATCTATTCATAATTTTAATAGCCATTTTCAGCTTACTTTTAAGCCCGTTATACTTTGTCTATCCGAACTATGATAAGATACAACATTTCATTCAGCCAGTCCTTTTAAGCTCAATAATTTTTTATATGGTAAATAAACTCAGCATAAAATTAAAATGGAAGTTGACCTTCACATTTTTCATAACTCTTGGCATTTTAGGTATTTTTGAAATAAGTGAATATGCATTAGATAGTCTATTTGATTTAAAACTTCAGGGTGTATTTGTTAGAGACGCCTCAGGCTTAGAAAAACTTAACATTATTCAGGAGCCTTTAGATGATACAATAACTGACCTTGTTCTAGGCATACTGGGTTCTGCCCTATACTCTATATCTCTCCTCATAATTAAAAGAAAAGAAATCAACAAATAACTACCTTTCATCGACGAATCTTGCCTTACCACCCTGCACAAGGATTTCAGAAACTTCCAAATCCAGATTAGCCAACTCACCGGACGAAAAAGGTCCGACAATATTTCCAGACATATCTGCAAACTTTTCAACATCTTGATTAAATATCACCATTGAGTTCTTGCTTCCCTTCTTCTCCCCTCTAAGCATCCTGGCCAGCGCTTTATCTCCTTCCTCAAAAGTTTTTACAACGGAATCAAACATTTCTTTTTCAAAATCAAGCATATTTTCATAATCTCTTTTCATAATTCCCGTCTCTGTAGCAACAAAAACTAAATTGAGTAATTTTTTCTTTCTTCTTAAAATAAGTTCCTTAAAAATAGCAATAGAATTCTCAAGTTGTTTTTTAGACATTATTACAGAATCTTGAAACAATGAGTCATCCTTGCTTGACTGGTCTCTTTTATCATTCAAATACTCTGCCACTTCAGGAATAAAATTCTTAGGTAATAACTGCAAAATTTCACTATATTTCTCTTTTCTTAATATCTCATACAAATCGTTATAACTAAGCATACCTATTCACTCCATTCACCGTTTATAAAAATAATTATACTCTTCAGGGTGATAACTTAAAGGGCAAAATAGAACTTTTATAAAACCTTCATTCTATTAATAACCATGTTCGACTTCCTAAAGAAAAAGATACAATCTTGGATAGGCAAAAAGCCTGAAAAAGTAGAGAAAAAGACCGAGAAAAAAGAAAGAAAAGCAGAGAAAAAAGAAAAATCTGAAAGAACAAAGACAAAATCTGAAAAGAAGACAGAACAAGAAGTAGAAACACTAATAGAAGAAGCAGAAAAACCTCAATTGCCCGAAGCAGAAGAAATAGAAGAAGCAGAAGGCAACTTTTTCACAAAACTTCTAAAGAAAATAACCACTTCCAAACTATCGCAAGAAGACTTCGAAGAGTCATTTTCAGAGCTTGAAATCACATTATTAGAAAACAATGTCGCCTTAGAAGCTGTAGACGCAATCAAAGACTCTCTCTCCTCTCAGCTGGTCAACCAGCAAATAAAAAAAACAGAAGCTCCTGCACGTATTTTAGAAGCCTTAAAATCCTCTATTCTTTCAATCTTGATAGAACCTCCAAGCCTCTTACAACAAATAAAAGATAAGAAAGATTCTCCATTTACAATTCTTTTCTTCGGAATAAATGGCACAGGAAAAACCACAAGCATAGCAAAAATTGCGCATTATCTAAAAGAAAATAAAATCTCCTGCGTTTTAGCGGCGGCAGACACCTTCAGAGCCGCATCTATTGAACAATTGCAAACTCACGCCAATAATATAAAAGTCCCAATAATCTCAAGCAATTATGGTTCAGACCCCGCATCCGTAGCCTTCGACGCAATCAGTTATGCAAAATCTCATACAATAAAAGTAGTCCTTATAGACACTGCAGGAAGAATGTACACAAAATCTAACCTAATGAAAGAAATGGAAAAAATAATCAGAATCAGTAAACCTGATCTAAAGATTTTTGTTGGAGAAAGCATTACAGGCAATGATGTAATAGATCAAGCCCGCACTTTTACGGAAACAGCAGGGATTGATGGAATAATTCTAAGTAAAGCAGACATAGATAAAAAAGCAGGCACAATCCTCTCAGTCTCCCATATCACAAAAAAACCAATTTATTTTCTTGGAACGGGTCAAGAATACAAAGACTTGCTTCCATTCACAAAAAAATCCATTTTGAAGAATCTTGGTTTAGAATAAAATGATTTTTCTCCATCTTATTATAGGATTAATTCTAGGCAAGCTAACCAATCAGCAACTATTATTTGTAATAGCGTCAATTCTTCCGGACATAGACCACATATACATTCTAATCAAATATAAATTATTCACAAAAAATAAAATAATTGATGCTTTAAAAAATGAGAAGAAATATAAAATAAGATTTAAAACTCCTCTAATACACTCAATTTTAGGATTGCTAATCTGCACATTAATTTACTATCTAACATTTAATACAAATACTATTTATTTCGCATCTGCATATTTCATTCATCTACTATTAGATTGGCCAGACATAGACAAAAAGCAATTTCTCTATCCCCTAAAGTATGAATTTTCTGGTTTTCTTCCAATATGGTCAAAAACAGAGAAGATAATCACTGTAATATCTATTATTATTCTTGTAATCCTATTTTTATATTAAAGATAACCCTACAATACAAAAACATAAAAATACATTATTTTTCTACTCTCATGCTTACACACGAAGAAATAGAATCTTTAGGTTTTAAAGGCAGACTAGAAGCATTAAGAAAGATAAAACGATGGAAACAATTCTCTCCCGCATTTTACAGGCACGACTTAGAAATGCACAGCTTAGAACTATTATACATCTTCAACGAATTAGAGTCCATAATAAAAGAAATCTTTCCAAATCTAGACTTAGAAAAGACCCGCACATTAATTCTAGTTCATGATGATCCAGAAACCATAAGTCTGGGGGGAGACGTAACTTACGATAGAAAGCTAAACATGACTGAAAAAGAAAAGCATGAACTAGAAATAGAAGAAGAAAAAGCAATTGAAGAACTGCTAAAAATCTGGCCAGAAACAATAAATGGATATTCATATAAAGAACTTCTTCTGATGGCGAAAGAGAAAAATACAGTAGAAGCACAACTCTTAAGTTATATAGACAAATTCTCTGCTTTATGTGAATCATTACATGAATTGCATGCAGGGAACATTGGTTTTCACGAAGGTTGGCAAACAGAGAGGGATAGACCTCCTGTAGCAGGAAATAACATAGTAAATCTAATACCCAAATATAATTTAATTTCAGAATTTTTAAAAATAAATCATCCAATAATAATCCCCTACAAGAGACCAAATGTGAAATCTCTTCTTGAATCAGTAAAACCCCATACAAAAGATTCTATATTTATTCCAACAGGCTTAGCACATTATGATTTCTGGAAATTCACAATTTTAAAGCATGGAAAAGAAAAGGCATTAAACTGGTTAACACAACAAAGAGAATTTTTATAAAATTCTCTTTACTCCCCATCATTATGTCAAGGAACTTGACAGAAAACCATACCTTTAAAGGTGTGGTGGTTCCTTGAACATCCTAAAAACGAGTGCTTGTCACAAACCACATCCTTTAGGATGTGGTAGCACATCGTTTTTCTGATTTCATAACCATAACAGCTCAAATTGCCTTAACAATATCAATATAAGACATCAGATAGCGCTAAACAACCTAAAGATATTAAAGTCTTTTATTTTATAAAATCTTAGGGTCTATAGTATAATGGCAGTATACGTCGTTCGCTTCGATGAGATTCTGGTTCGATTCCCGATGAGTCCATAAATAGATTTAAATAAAATAGCAAATTACAACTATGATGAAGAAAACTACATGGGCGATTATAATCTTAATAATCCTAATTCTTTTTTTTATAGGAATTAAAAGTTTAATGAAATCTACTATCCAAGTAGTTACATATGGAGAAAATATATTTACGGGAAAATGCGATAGTTTTGCAACTCCTTCCGACCAACCATTCTATTACAAATCTAGTGCAGCGTGCAATTTCATTTTAACATATCGAGAAATATCTGAACTTTATAACGAGAGTAAAGAAGAGTCTTGCAACAAACTATCTGCTGAATTAAAAGAAAAAGTATTTGAAAAATTAAAGATCTCCTCCTGTAAGGACATTCCTTAAACTCATCCTAGCAAAACTTTATTAACCCTCAGAAAAAACAGAAAGTATGGACATAATTTATAGAATCGCAAGAAAATAGCTAAAAGTATGTGTAACAAATGATGAAGAATTTGAAGATGCTATACGTATTAAAATTAAAGATTTCGATTGGGAATTTATTAGAATAAATAACAGAAATGGAACCTACGATGTTATAGGATACTTCGAATTATTACCTAAAATACATAGATATATAGGTCCAATTAAAGAAAACAGATATTATTATTTATATGAAGGAATAACAAAAAAAGAATGGAATAAATTAGTAATAGATATAGCAAGATCGCCAGAAAAATTAGAAGAAAAGATCACTAACATTGAGAGAGAGATCTGGGAACAAGCTGACAGAATGGACAATGGCTAATCCGCCTTCTACAAAATATCAGGCAACTTAATCTCATAACCCAAAACCTTTAATATTTTATAAGATTACAATTTAAGTGAATAATAGATATTACATAGACACGTGTATTTATTTAAACCTCTGGCAAAAAGAAATCAATCCTAAAACAGGATTAAAATTGTGGAAAATAGCCAGAGACTTTTTACAAAAAATAGAAGATAAGGAAAACATAATTCTCTTTTCTGGATTTGTATTAAAAGAGACATCGTATATTCTAAGGAAAAGCTTTGATGAAAAAAGAAATATCTTTTTAGATAAAAGTAAATTCAAAAAGGTATTTGCGAATCCTGAAGATTATGAATATGCAAGAAAATTAGAAAAAGAATTTAACTATGAAATAAGTTTCTTTGATTGCATACATATAGTTTTAACCAAAAAAGAAAAAGCAATTCTTATTACAAGAGATGAAAAACTAATAAATTACGGAAAGAGATATTGTAAAGTTAACAAACCAGAAGAATTATTATAAATTATTTATTTCATCTAGTTCTTTTTTGCTTATCTTACTGGATAAAGCTCTTCTCGCCTTTCTCACCAATTCAACAGAATTTCCAATTGGACGCACAGTTCCAACTTCTTTCTCCCAAACAAACCTTCTTACAGCATCTCTTATAACATCCGACCTGTTCGAATATACTCCAAGCTTGACAAAGGAGTCTATTCTCTTAAGCAATTCCTTATTCATTCTTATTTGAAGCGTATCCATTACCATAGTAATGTTATTGTAATGTGCATATATAAACATTTTCATCTCCAATGTTTAATTAAAAACCCAAAACCTTTAATACAATATAATATTAAAAAGGAAATGAAATTAACAAAAGAGGATAGAGAAATTATTAAAAAAGCAGAAAAGTTATGGAAAACTAAATACATTTCTAAAAGACATTCAGTTTCATCTATTCTTGTTTCCAAAAAAGGAAAGGTCTTGGAGGGAATGAGTATGGAATTTGAATGTGGTATAGCTGTTTGTGCTGAACGAGTTGCCATGTTCAAGATGATGCCTGAAGAAGATGAGATAAAAACTATAATTGCAATGTATGATAACAAGATTATTCCTCCTTGTGGAGTCTGCAGAGAATTAATGTCTGAAATGAATAAAAAAAATCTAGAAAATACTTGGATAATTGTTTCAAGAAACAAAAAAGTTAAACTTAAAGAGCTCTTAAAATTTGATTGGCAAAAAGTGTTTCAATGAACTAGCGAAACTTTATTAATCCTACAAAACCTGCCTTTTCTATGCTTGATAAACTATCCTCAGTATTAAAGAAAACAACAGATAAGATAGCTAACGCTATCTTTCTTGACAAAAATCTCGTAGATAGCATAGTAAAAGACCTTCAAAGAGCTTTGATAGAAGCAGACGTAAACGTTCAATTAGTATTAGAAATATCGAAGAAAATAAAACAATCAGCTTTAGATGAAAGAATTTCAGGAATAGAAAAGAAAGAACACATAATAAAACTCTTGCACGATGAATTAATCAAACTCTTAGGAGAAAAGAAAGAAATACAATTAAAGAAACACAATGTCTGGCTTATGTTAGGTTTATATGGGCAAGGAAAAACAACAACAATATCAAAACTTGCAGCATACTATTCAAAAAGAGGACATAAAGTATGCGCACTAGGTTTAGACGTTCATCGCCCAGCAGCATCAGACCAACTCCAGCAATTATGTAACAAATTAAACATTCAATGCTTCATAAACAAAGAAGAAAAATCAGCAAGTAAGATATACAAACAATTCCAAAAAGAATTAGACAAATATGAAATAGTAATTATAGACACTGCAGGAAGAGATGCTTTATCAGAAGACTTAATTAAAGAAATAAAAGACATAAACAAACTTGCAAAACCTACTGAATCTTTACTAGTCATGTCCGCAGATGTCGGACAAACAGCTAAGCTTCAAGCTTCCAAATTCAAAGAGGCTGTAGACATTTCAGGAGTAGTCATAACGAAGATGGACTCCACAGCAAAAGCAGGAGGCGCATTAACTGCCTGTGCAGAAGTTCAATCACCTGTAGTATTTTTAGGAGTAGGAGAAAAACCCTCTGACTTAGAATCTTTCGACCCAGAATCCTTCTTATCAAGACTTTTAGGAATGGGAGACTTAAAAGCATTAATAGAAAAAATACACTCTGTAGTCGATAAAGATAAAATAGAAGAGCAACAGAGAAAATTACAGGCAGGTAAATTTACTCTTGACGACCTTGCTTCACAATTAGATTCTCTAAGCTCGATGGGAGGATTTGATAAATTAATGACTATGATTCCAGGCTTAGGAAAAGCAAAAGAAAAGATTTCAAGCGAACAATTAGAAACACAAGAAAATAAAGTAAAACACTGGAAGCACGCAATCTCAAGCATGACAAAAGAAGAAAAAGAAAATCCTGAATTAATGGAAAAGCAAACTTCAAGACTTCAAAGAATTTCTCATGGTTCTGGAGTATCAACAACAGATATCAGAGCGTTAATCAAACAATACAAATTGCTTAAAGAAATGACTCAAATGGGCAATAGTAAAGACTTATCTTCAGGCGAGTTAGATCAAAAGACAATGATGAAACTTGCTAAGAAATTCGCAAGGAAAGTTAAATTCTAAACATGGCGACATTAGACATAATCATAGGTGGCCTAATTGGAGTAATTGGAACAATAATTGGCGGTCTAATCTCCTCAAGGAAAAATTACAAATTTAATAAAAATCTAATGCTTGATAAATTATTATTTAAAAGAAAAATAAGATTAATGGAAGAAGTCTCTTACTTGATAAGTAAAAAATACTCTGCAATAAAGTCAATAGTAAAAGAGAACATAAATAAAATCAACCAAAAGAATTTTGTAGAAAAACTACAAACCTTAAAGAAAAATTTAGATATAGACAAGCACATGTTATATTCAAGAGATACAGAATTATATGCAAGGCTTATAGAATTTGAAGAAATAATCGTAAGATTATTAGAAAAAATCAATAATAATTTTGAAGAAAAAATAAATTTAGATAACAATTTAGGGAGTTTACTGAAAAATTTAGATAGGATATATCTAGAAATTTCAAATAAAATAAGAAAGGAAATTAAAATATGAATAACATGAAACTAATAGCGCAAGGAGCAGAAGCACTAATCAAACAATCAAAACAAGGAATACTAAAAGACAGAATTGTGAAATCCTATCGCCTTCCACAATTAGACAATAAGCTAAGAAAACAAAGAACAAGAACAGAGGTAAAGTTGCTAACCAAAACCTTTAAATATAGTCATACCTCAAGTATGACATGGTAGAACTTAAAGTAACACTTGGCTCAAAAGGACAAGTAGTAATTCCTAAAATTCTTAGAGAATACTTCAAACTTTATCCTAATCAAGGAGCAATGATGAAATCAACCGATGAGGGAGTATTAATAATGAAAAATGAAGATAATATTATAGAAAAACTAAAAGAAATAGCAGAAGAAGCTTCAAAAAACAGAAAAGGTAAGCCCTTTAAGTATGATAAAAAAGAATTCTATGAACAATATGACAAAAGAGCAAAAAGAGCAGGACTTTAAAGTCTACATAGACAGCAATGTTATTATTTATGCAACCTTGAATAAAGATGAAATTGGAGATAAAGCAAGAGAAATAATATCAAAAATAAAAAATGGAGATTATAAAGCATATACTTCTGTTTTAACAATTGACGAATTATTATGGAATGCTAAAAAAGAAATAGGCAGAGAGAAATCAGCAGATATCGCAAAAGATTTTCTTTCGTTAATTAATCTTGAATGTCTTGATACCAATAAAGAAATAATATTGACCTCTATTGAAATATATAAAAACGAAAAGTTAGACCCTCGAGATGCGATACACTTAGCATCTATGCGAGTAAAGAACATAAAGATAATTATCAGTTCAGACTCAGACTTTGATAAAATAAATGGCATAAAACGCATTGATTTTTCTAAATGATAAAATTTGCTAAGAAGGTGAAGTTTTAAAAATAATTATTTGGACATTCCTTCATAAAATATTCTATACGCCCTATCCCAAACCTCCGCTTCCACATAACCTTCAACGACTATATGCTTCCTATACATTTCATTAAGAGCATTATAGGCAGGCATCTTATCCTGGCTTCCTTCTCTTCCAATAACATGGAGAGTCTCCCCATCAGCAGAAAGACTAATTGGTAAAATACCATGATCTCTCGCCACAGGAGGGCTTACCCAGAAAAGTATCTTATTCGCTGGCGCTTCACTTAAAAATGCACGAAGGTCTTTTTTGAACTTTCTTCTATTAGCTTTAGACATATAAAATATTTAAATTGAGGATTTATAAACATTTGAGTGCTGAAAAGTATATGAAACTAATAGCGCAAGGAGCAGAAGCACTAATCAAACAATCAAAACAAGGAATACTAAAAGACAGAATTGTGAAATCCTATCGCCTTCCACAATTAGACAATAAGCTAAGAAAACAAAGAACAAGAACAGAAGTAAGATTATTAACCAAAGCATCACAAATTATCCCCGCCCCAAATGTCCTCTCTTCAAATGATTATCAAATAACTCTAGAAAACATTAAAGGTAAAAAGCTTTCTCAATATCTAGACAAACTAAAAAACAAAAAGCAGATAGCAAATCTAATCGGGAAAAGCATAGCAAAACTTCATGATAATAATATTATTCACGGTGATTTAACTACAAGTAACATGATTTATGCAAATAAAAAGAAAAATAATAAATCAAATAAACTATCAAACCAGATTATCGATAACAATTCTCCTAAAGTCTACATGATCGATTTCGGCTTAGGATTTTCATCTGCAAGAGTGGAGGATAAAGCTACTGACTTACATGTACTAAAAGAAGCCCTAGAAGCAAAACATCACAAATTTTCAGATGAATTATGGCATGCAATTATTCATTCATATAAAAATAATTCAATTCATTCTCATTTAATTCTAAAACAGCTAGAAAAAGTTGAAACCAGGGGCAGGTATAAACAGCAATACTAAAACCTTTTAAATCTCCCAAATTCCATTATAATCATATAGCCCTGTAGTCTAGTGGTCAATGACGATGGCCTTTGGCGCCGTAAACCCCGGTTCGAATCCGGGCAGGGCTATTTTAAAAATGAAGACAATATTAGTAAATCCTAACGAAGTAATAACAAGCAACTAGAACTTCTTGCATAGCAAATCTGCATTTAATAAATACCTCAAGCTACATAAAAGCAAAAAGAGTCAAATAATCTCGCCAGTTCCATTAACTCCAATTAATTTAATTGAGAATCATTTTAATGATAAACAAAAACAAATCTTCAATAGTTTCAAATCGACACATAAAGAGGTAAAATACTTTCTACTCGATGGAAGCCATAGAACTACTGCAGCAGATGTAACAAAAAACAAGATAAAGGCAATAATAATCGAAAATAATGAGGATATAAAAAAAGCATTAAAAATGAAAGAGGAAGGAAAAATAAAATCGTGGAGATTAGGAAATAATATGAATAGGATTATATCGAATCTTTTAGAGCATTTCAAAGACAAACCAGGATTTCAAACAGTTGAAGAAAAAACAAAGACAATTAAGATTAATCAAAACTAAGAAACATTAAACTTTTCTCTTAACCATTCAACAAGCAAGGGCTGGGACTCATAAACTTGATCAGTAATAGAATCAATTTCTCCCTCAATCCTTGTATACTCTCCTTCAGGCAAACGCCTCATTCTTCCAGCATATTTTCTATAATTCTCTCCAAAATGCAAACACTCATGTATAACAGCTTTGATTTTTTCATCAGTAGACAAAGCGTCATTGATTCTTACAAGATAATGATCTCCTTCATCTAACACTTCTCCTCTAATAGATAATGGTACAATCTGAAGCCCGGTTTTCTTCCTTCTCAAGAATTGAAAGCCATCATAAAATCCCATAAAAACTAACACTAAAAAGCATTAATAAATTTATATATAATCAAATCCTAAACTTTTATCCCAGAATCCTTGGGGTGTTTGTCATGCTGATCCATCTCTCCAGCATTAAGGCAATCCCAGCATGGACGAACAGTTCCATCTTTCTGCATAATTCTCTTGCTTCCTCTGCATTTAGGATATTCCCTCTGCATACAAATCGAAACAAATCGTACATTAAAAGTTTTATTGTACTGAAAAACAAAGAAATTATTTAGTTAATCTATATACTTTTCTGCTCAAAACTCTCTTTCTTCTTAACAATTTCGAGCATTCTTATTTCACTCAAAGACAAAGGATAAATCTTCTTTAGCTTAACTGCTATTTCTTTCTGCAATTTATTCGTCATAATGTCTGTAAAAATCTCTTTAGTCATTTTTGGAGTAGCAAAACCTACTATCAAATCCCTTGCAACATTTCTTAATTCTCTTCTTATAGCCCTTGAAACTTTATTTCTTGTAACAAGCAATGGCTTCACAATTAGTTCATTATCCTTGCATTTAACCTTAAATGAGTCTTCTACATAATCTGTCCCCTTTCTCACTGCTTTCCTAAGATAAACATTTAGTATGCTCGCACTTACAGGCTCTGCAATCAATTCTCCATTTTCTAATTTGACTTTCATTTTAAGTTCCATATTTTTACCTCTTAAGTTCTTGCTTAAATCTATCTTAATCATCTTACCTTCAAGCTCATCAGCAGATGTTGCATACAACGATACATTAGCCGCAGTCATAGGTACCTTAACTTCGAAGAACTGCTTTTGTACATTTTTATTTTTTATTTTTTGTTCTGCCATTTTACTTGCTTACCTTTTCTCCTATTACTATTCTTGAAGACCTTATAGCCTTCTTTATTCCTTTTTGCTTATTACATACCTTACACTTATACATTACAGATATTCTCTTTGTGGTTTTTACCTTACTCTTTCTATCCTTTACTGCTGGCTTGCTAAACCTTCCAAGATTTCCAAATCCAGATTTATAACTTCTACTTTTAACTCTTCCAGAACCCCATCTAGACATAGGGTGCGCTGAGCTTCTAGATCTCTGTTTTGCAGTAGAAACTGTCTGTGTAGTATGCTTTCTGCAATATGGGCAGTACCTTTTAGTTTCTTTTGGTAGTTTCATATCTTCATTAAGGTCAAAATTAAAGCTAGCCAGAGTTTCCGACCAGTAAGGTTCTGGGTCAAAGCTGATTTTATCCATCAAAACAGCTTTTTAAAACTTCCTATTCAAAAACAAAACCATAAGCTTTTTAATCCCTCATTTCCAAATGGATTTATGGCAGAAACTCAACAAACTCAAACCCTTTCCTGGGTAAAAATGAAACCTATAGAGCTTCAAAGCATAATCGTAGAGCTCTACAAAGAAGGAAAAGATCTTGCAAAAATAGGCCTTATACTTAGAGATAAACACGGAATACCAAAAGCAAAACTTTTAGGTAAAAAGATTTCTCTCATTCTAAAAGAAGCAGGCATTTATAGAACAAATGAAGAAAAAATTACTTACGAAAAAGAAATAAAAATCCTTCAACAGCACACTGAAAAGAATAAGAAAGATTACTGTGCCAAAAAATCATTAACAAAAAAACTCTGGACACTAAATAAGATAAATAGCAAAAAGAAAGAATAGTTCCAGAATTTAAAAGAGGGAAAATGTTGCAGAATAAGATAGAACAATTTATAGAAAAACTTGATAAAGCGACAAAAAATAAATCGATAAAAGTCATAAGCCATTTTGACACAGATGGCATCACTTCAGCAACAATAATGGCTCGCGCCTTAGAGCGTTGGAACAAAAGGTTTTCTCTTTGTATAACCAAAGGCTTAGATCAAGAATTCATAAACAAACTTTCTGAAGAAAATGTTCTCCTTTTTCTCGATCTTGCTTCCGGCTCTCTAAACTACCTTAAAGACAAAAAAACAGAAGTATTCATACTAGATCATCATGAAGTCATTCAAGAAATACCCTCCAATATATTAATTGTAAATCCCTCTGTTGAAAAACAAGAACCTATCTCGAGCGCAGGCCTTTGTTACTTATTTGCAAAATCTTTGGCAAAGACAAATATTGATCTTGCAACTCTTGCAGTTATAGGTATGGTCGGAGATATGCTTGAAAAAAACTTAGGAAAAACATACGATTCTATACTAAAAGATTCTGAAACTTTTGTCAAAAAAGGTCTTTTAATTTACCCGTCTACAAGACCTCTGGATAAAGCTCTAGAATACAGCTCCAATCCATTTATTCCTGGAGTCTCGGGATCCTATAAAGGCGTTATCGAGCTACTTAAAGAAGCGAATATAGATAAAAAAGATGGAAAATTCAAATCGCTTTCAGAGCTAACCGAAGAAGAGATGTCTGCACTTATAACTGCGGTAATGTTAAAAAGAATGCACCTAGCAGAACATGATAATCTTGTGGGCAATTTATACCTAGTCAAATTTTTCAATAAGCTTGAAGATGCACGAGAATTATCTGCTTTGATAAATGCCTGCAGTAGAATGGATTACCCTTCAATTGCTCTTGGCTTCTGTCTAGGAAATAAAGAATCTAAGGCCTCAGCAGAAAAAATTTACATAGAATACAAACAACACCTTATATCTGCCCTCAAATTTGTAAATGAAACGCAAAAGATCTCAGGTAAAAAATATACAATAATCAACGCTCAAGATAACATAAAAGATACAATAATAGGCACGGTCACCTCAATTATCTCTAACTCTCCACTTTATGAGCGGGGAACGATAATAATCGGGCTGGCATACAACCAGGACAAAATAAAGGTTTCTGCAAGAATCGCCGGCAGATCGGGAGAGAATGTAAGAGAAATTCTAAATAGAGTAGTAGTTCCATTAGGCGGAGAAGTTGGAGGCCATCCACAGGCAGCAGGTTGTCTTATTTCAAAAGATCAAGAAGCTTTATTCATAGAAGAATTAAAAAAAGTTTTAGAAGTAGAGAAAGTAAACCTTTAAACTATATTTTATTTTTTTCAATAATTGGTGGTTTGACCATCTCTTCAAGAAATGAATCCGCAACCTTTTTCCTAAAAGTCTTCCTCACCCGATTCAAATAAATATTTCTAAAATCTACAAGAATATCTCCAACAACAGGAATAAACGACGTGGCTTCCATCAAAGCAAAATAAGGCACAGACTTATAGTCTTTAGTCTTCAAAGAATAATATAATGTGTAAAGTAATTTTGGAATAAGCTCGACAACATCTTCTGAAGCCGAAGCAACCTGCCCAAATCCAGGCACCCCCTCGGCCACCAACCCAAACGCACTTGTAACTCTATCCCAACTATCTATGAGCTTCGCCCCAGTAAACGAATACTTAAACTTGTCATAAGTTTTTCTTATACTTTCTTTTAACAACTCCCTATACCTTGGATTTCTTTCTATGTACTCTTTAATTCTGGGGCTCTCTCTTACTATTTCTTCCAAGTGCTCTTCAAAGTCTTCTCTTTTGAATATGGGCACAACAGCCCCTAGAACATTAGAAGGCTTTCGAACTCCAGAATCGTTAATTCTTGTTTTTCTTAGCATTCTTCTCCATTACAACCGCCTTCAAAGCTTCACCCATGGAAAGTATTCCAAGTAGCTTTCCTTTCTTGGTCACAGGCAGTATGTATCTCCCCAATTTAATCATTTCAGAATATGCTTTTCCTATATCTTCCTCAGCATCAACACACCAGACAGGAGAATTCATAATATCTCTCGCCTTAAAATCTCCAGAACATTTTCCCTCAGCCACTATCTTATTATTAAAATCAACAAGACTTACTACCCCTCTTGGTAACCCCTTGGAATCTACTATGTAAACATGTCTAAGTCCTTTTTTCTTCATCTTTCTAGCCAACAACATAACAGATTCCCCTTCTTTCGCAGTAACAAAATCTCCAAGCTTCACACCGGCTATCTTCATAGTTAAACAACAACAAAGACATATTTAAATCTGCTCAAACAAACCCTCACAACCCAATTCTAAAAGTTTAAAAAACACCCCTCTATACATTATAATGAATAAATCAGAATTTTTACAGGTACTCTGTCCAAAATGCAGAAGTTTGCGCATAATATATGGCAAATCGAGTATAAGGATAAAATGCTCCAAGTGTAACTACCTTCTCATAAAAAGCTCTGGAGGAAAAGCAAAAATCAGAGCAAGAATAAAAGAGGTTTTAAGATAAAATGGTCAACAATGCTCTAAAAGAGGGGGATGTAGTTATGTGCAAAGTAATAAAGATAGAAAACACAAGCATCTTCTTAGAACTTGAAGACAAAACAATAGGTAGCATGGTCCTTTCAGAAGTTTCTGCAGGTAGAATCAGAAACTTAAGAGAATATGTTTCGCCAAACAAAATGATCGTTTGTAAAATTCTTAAAATCACAAAAAACGGTCCGGAATTAAGTCTTAGAAGAGTCCTTGGTAAAGAAAGAGAATTTATTCAGGAAAAAAACAGAAAAGAAAAAACATTCAAAGGTATTCTAAAAAGTGTAGTAAAAGATATAGACTCTCTAATAAACAAGATAAGAGAAGACTATGATCTTTTAGACTTTATGGAAGAAGTTAAAATAGATCCCAAATTACTTGAAAAATATTTACCAAAAAAAGAATCTGAACAAATTTCAACTCTTCTTGCGCAAAAGAAAGAAAAAGAAAAAGAAGCAGAAAAGATAATAACTCTTAAATCCTTCTCAGAATTGGGCTTAGACGAAATAAAGCAGGCTCTGAGCATAGAAAGCCATAGTATAAGATACCTCGGATCTTCTAAATTCTCAATAAAAGAGATTGGAAAAGATTTTAAGGAAGCAAATTCAAAATTAGATGCTGTGATTCACGAAATAGAAAAGAGAGCCAAAGAAAAAAAGATTTTAATAGAAATAAAATGAAACTTAAATTTTGTATCAAAGACAACAAAAAAATTTATACTTTACAAGAAAGAATAAAAGATAGAGAAACTCTTCCCGCCCATTACAAATTTATTAAAATAAAAGATGTCAAACCAACGTCTTCTGTTGAATCTCTGATTTAACAACTCCCATATTCGAAGGTTTACAACCGAGAATTAGAGATTGTTCTTGACAATCTCTATATCCTTTTCCCATTCAGCAATTAATTTTCTATTGTAAATAATCGCCGCAGGATGAAATAATGGAATTAATCTTATTTTCAATCCCTGAAAATCAATTATCTTAACTTTTCCATGTAACTGTGTAATTCCTTCGACTTCACCCATTCTATCTACATTTCCATTTGCAAGAAAGAACTTTGTAGAATAATTCCCAAGACTGCACACAATTTTAGGCTTTATGCTTTTTATCTGCTCAATCAACCAAGGAGTATGCTTCCTTATCTCCTCATCTGAAGGATTTCTATTTTCCGGAGGCCTACACTTTAGTATATTTGCAATATAAACATCATTCAAAGATAATCCAACATTAGCAAGTAATTTATCAAGATTCTTACCAGCAACACCAACGAAAGGCAATCCTTGCTCATCTTCCTTAGCTCCCGGAGCTTCGCCTACAAACATTATCTCTGCATTCAAATTACCTTTCCCAATAACAATATTCTTGCAATTTCTAAATATCTCTGTCTCTTTTACCAATTTTATATATTCTGGTTCTTCATTTTTCATGTAAAATAAACGGAATAAGAACTTTTTAAGATTATAGTTATTCTTTCTTCATCCCATCAATTATTGCCCTTGGAATACTTATAAGACTCTCGCCTTTTCCGACTTTCTTCTCAAGCCCAAATAGTTTAGCATCAACTACTTTTCTATAATAAAATAAACTTATTTACCAATCTTCTTAGAATAAACATTTCTTCTTTGTCCAATATGCACAACCAATATAATCAAACTCGTCTCACCTATATCCATTAAAATCCTGTGATTACTTGTTCTCAATCGATAATATCTCTCTTTCCTCATTCTTCTAACAAATTTGAATGGTCTAACCTTTATTCTTTCCAAAGCAGAACCTATCTCTAATTTCGCATTATCTGGAAGAAATCTTAATTGTTGTTTAGCAGATTCGGTAAAGAAGATTTCATACATTTATATTTAACTCCTTCTTAACATCTTCCCATCTATGGACTCTTCTTTTCTTTATATCTTCTTTAGATTTTTCTATATCTCTCTTATCTTCTTCGGATAATTCCAAATCATCATCTATTAAATCCCAGATTATATCTTCATAAGATTCTCTATCATTAAGCTTCCTTATTGCTAAGGCTTCCTGCAATTTTTCGCTTATTTGTATACTTGTCACCATAGTTAACTATAGTTCGCCATAGTATTTAAATCTATTCTTTAAGTTCTCGCCTCAATCAAATAAAATATTCCAAAAAATTTCCTCTCAATTTTAACAATCTTCAATCCTGCTTTTCTAACCAATTCCTCATGATTTCTTAATAGATTACATCCAGATTTTTCATAATGACTTTCTCTAGAGAATCCTTGCAATTTTCTAATAAATTTATTGTTGCTTTCTCCATGTTCAAGCAATAATATTTTTCCATTTTTCTTGACAACTCTCTTCATTTCCTTTAAAACCTTTATTGGATTAGAATATGTGCATAATCCAAGAGTATCAACCACACTATCAAATTTTACTTTCCTAAAATTCAGCTTTTCAGCATCCATCTTAATTAATTTAACATTCATCTTAGATTTATCAGCCCTCTTCTTCGCAATCTTCAACATCTCCTCACTATAATCAATTCCAATTATTTCGCACTCTTTATTATAATATCTTAAATTCCTTCCTGTCCCAATTCCAATCTCCAATACCTTTCCTCTCGCTTTCCCAATTAATTTCTTACGTAATCCAATCATACCAAGCACCTCAATAATACTAACGCAGAAATCATACCATTTAGCTATTAAATCATATTTTTCAGCAATCTGCTTACTATTCATCTTCCTCATTAAAACAAAAGAACAGCAAACTTTAAAACCCTTATCTTCTCAAGGGTTCCATGACAGTCGAACAAACACTTGTATTATTGAAGCACGATACAGTATCAAGAAATTTAGTCGGAAAAATAATCGAGAGATTTGAGAATTCTGGTTTAAAAATAGTTGGAATGAAAATGGTTTGGGCGGATGAAAAGAAAGCAGAAAAACACTATCCATTAGATACTGTTTGGGCTCAACAAATTTATGACAAAACAAAGAAAGTATATGATGCATCCGGAAAGAAATGGCCCTACAAAGACCATATTCACATAGGCAAAACAATCCAATCTTGGAATATGAAATTCCTTCAGGAAGGTCCAGTAATTGCAATTGTATTAGAGGGTCTGCACGCAATAGAAATAGTCAGAAAATTGTTAGGAAGCACCGAACCAAGACAAGCCCAACCTGGAACAATAAGGGGAGATTTCGCATCAATAGAATCATACTCCATAGCAGATGATAAGCAAAGAGTATTAAGGAATCTCGTCCATGCTTCAGACACAGTTGAAAACGCAAAAAGAGAAATCAGCGTCTGGTTTGATAACAAAGAGCTTCACAAATACACTAAAGAGTTAGACAAACATTTTTAATACCTCTGTTGACTTTAATTCTTGCCCCCATAGTTTATCGGATAAAATAATTCCTTGCGGAGGAATAGAGCGAAGTTCAATTCTTCGTGGGGGCGTACTATTTATTTTTTTCTTACTTCCTTCTCACCATGCACATACTCATACATCGGAGCCCATAACAGACCAAAGGCAAAAGCATACAAAAATTCTTCCAGAGGAATTCCAAGAACCAATATTCCACTTACCCCTTGTAAAGTATAAAACTTCTCAACAAAATCTGGAAAGATAAAAAAGAATGCTAACAAAGCAAGTATATAAAAAATCAGGAAAGCCAATCCTCCCTTCAATGAGTGTTTAATCAAATCTTTTCTTTCATACCACATTACAAGAGTTCCAATTACGGGGGGCACTATAAGAGAGTACATCAAATTAAACTTCAAAAATGGAAACAACATCGCAACTATAAATGTAGTAATCAATGCACCCCAATGCAATTTATACCTTTTCTTAAATTTTATTTTTCTCTTAAAGACTATCTCATATATACCTGCACCAACCCCTCCTGCAAAAAACATAAACAATAAGTCCTCCAAAGACAAACCAAAGAACCTGCTTAAATCAAATAATGTATCAGGATTCCAATAAGAAGGTACAACAGGCAACGCAACGCCAATTTCATAATTTGCTAATAAGATATAAAGGAAAAATGTCAAAGTCGTAAAAATCAAATAAAAAAATCCAGTCCAAATCATTGCTTTTCTCAAATCTCTTCTAAAATAAAATATCAAAAGCCATACAAGAAATCCTATCAATATACCTATCAAATATTCATACATCTAAATAATCATAAATCAAGATATAAAAATCTATTCAAGCTTTCCCTCAACAATAATAAAAGCATTTTTCCCAGCCAGATTGTTTACATATCGCACAAACTCTCTCACCCCTTCTTGCTTCTTGAGCAAGTAAAAAGTATTTGGTTCGGGCATGCATATCAGGGGTTGCTTGCCTCCAAGGTAAACTTTTTCTCCACCATACTCCCCATTCCAACCGCTGCATATGAAAAAGAAAAACACAATTCCAGGTTTAACATCATCAGAATCATGCAATAAAGTATAATCTCTATGTTTAAATCTTTTAACTTTTATCTCTCCCTTCTTGATCTTTCTTCCAACAACTGCCCCAGCAAAATCTAAAAAATCCAAATCTGCAAATATACATTCAATCTTTTTATCTATTCCCATTTCCTCAAAACTAAACCTATTAGCAATTTTCTTTTTTTCTGCATCTCTCTCAAGCAATTCCTTCAACCCACCATAACTATCTTCCTTCAAAAATTCATTTAATTTCAATGCTTTTTCCTTATTCGCTTTAAAATGTTCCCCCATTTCTTTATACATTTTTTCGCTTGCGTATCTATCATTCAAACTTTCTAAAAAATCAGATGCCATCTTAATGTAACCATCCGCCTATTGCATATCTTTTCTTGTTTCCAATAACCTCTTCAACTTCATGCCAGCTTTTACTTGTAACAGCAAAAAACATGAATCCATTAAACCTAGGAAAATACCTCTTGATTACTTCACCAGGTTCTCCATTTTTATCGCTCAAGAAGGTCAGCGCCCCTCCATCTTTCTCCTCCAAATCGCTTAGATAAAGCAAATAAGCTATCTTTCTGTCTTCAAGCAAATCATCATGACACAATAAATAATCTGTATTTTCATATAAACTTCCAAACAAATCTAATGCCCCGGCCCCCAGATCTATTCCCACTATCTTTCCAATAAAATCTGCAAATTCTTTACTTTCCAGCATTTCAGAGAATTCAAGAATTACTGCATTATCTGAATCTTGCAAATCATATGTCTGGTTGAATCTAAATAAGTCGCTCTCTTTTCTCTCAAAAATCTCTCCTTTCAAGGCTTTTTCTAATTCTTCCGCTTTTTCTTTTTTCAAGAACTCTGTTATAAATACATGTTTAAATGGCCTATTCTGATTAAATTCCTCATTCATGTCCTCAATTGTTTTTTCTTCAAGCCACGCCACTTTAATCCACTCTTTTAATTCCATGCCAACTCAAATGAAAGTGGAGGTATAAAAACTATTCCATCTCCACTTTTTGTTTTTCAACAAGTTCTTTTTCCCAATGATAATGTGGACATCCATTTCTGTCAGCGTGACTACAATACCAAAAAACAGTATGTTCTAAACTTATCTTTCTAATAGAACATGTCTTTTGTAACTTATCAATATAAGGACAATTTTCATCAACATTCTCCTCTCTTTCATTAAGAAAATTCAAAAAATTGCGTCTTTCTAATGTTGCCATTAAATTTTTCCAATCACTCTACTTCTTCTTCGTTTCTTACTCCAGCTTTAGTCACAAAAAATTGACATTCATTGTCTGGTAAGTTAGGACTATCTATCAATTTCGCAACCCTACTTCCCTGCTTTCCTCTTCTAAAATACATTCTATAAGTAGAATTATGAACTATAAAACCATTAGCAATGTAGTTTTCATTTTTTGGTACTGAAAAATCATACAAAACCTCTTTTGAAGCATTTTCTTTAATATTAATATCTCTTATTTTCTCAAACTTTATAACACCATTCAAAATCTTAAATATAAAATCAATTTTCTGTTTTATTTGTCTATCTTTAATCTTTAAATTCATTAAAACTTTGAAAGCGTTTTCAAGTTCTTTTTTACTTATAAATTGATATTCCTTAGTTCTTGATTTTATAATGGTTGAATAATTCAATCCACAATCCTCGAGAAGCTTCCTAATCTCACTTCTTCTAACTGGCATGATTTCATAAGAATATTTATTCTCAAGTTCTTTAATCTTTTCAATAAAAATCTTTTGCTTATCTTGAGCAGTAAATCCAATTTGGGCATAGCCTTTAGCATCCTTATCAATTATCCTTAGAATATTAATTTTCTTTTTACCAATTCCAAACTTAATAGTGCTTCTTATTCCTACTCTTAATAAAAATAATTGTAAATACCTTAATACTTTATCATTCTTCTGAGATACTGAAATATATGCCCTTCTTTTATTTATATGCCCTTCTGCATCAACAAACCCTCTAATAAATGCCTTGATTGTATTCTCCTTAGATTTCCCCATATAATTATAAATTTCAGGCAACATTAAAACGAACAAATCGCTTAGATCTTTTGAATTAACATTTAAACTATAGCAATTTTTGCCGTTTACTTTTGTTATACTTCCTGGTAAGCCAAAGGTTTGTTTAAACAAAGAGCTATAATGTTGTAAAACTTCATATCTTGCGTCTCTGAACCTCAATCCTCTTTCTTCCAAATTTCCGTCTCCAATAAAATAGCCGAATATCTGTGCAAAGTTTGGAGTAAAGTAATCTGGAATTTGTATATTTCTATGCTTATAGCTTATCATAGGTATAATCTGCAATACCCGCCCTCCAACATAACTCTGCATATTGTCCAAAACTTCCATAGATGCAGACCATTCCTGATTCAATACCCTTCTAAGTTGTCTTGGAGTAATTCCTATTTTTTCACATATTTCTTTTCTAGTAATCTTGCTTTCAATAAGCTTATCTTTCACAACTTTCGAACTTTCTTTATTCAATTTTCCAATTCTTCTAACCTTAAATTCTGGTATTTTTACATCCTCTCCTTCTATATCTATTTTAGAAGTCTGAGCAACAAAATCTCCTTCTTTCAAATCTTTTGCTTCCTTTTCCCTTATCTCAAAATCTTCAACACTAAAAAATCTATGCAAACCAGAACAATTTATTTGTCCATTTGTTCTAATATTGTATATGTTTTTCACATCTGGATTGGTAAATGTTTGCTCACTTTCTGCATTTTGGCTTCCCATCTTAAAAAAGTCAGCTGAAACAACATTATCTTTGCTTATCTGACTTATCTCCTTAATGCTTCCATCTGCAAGCTGTATTAATGAATCAGCAGTCAAACAAGCATGCCCTACTATATTCCCTCCGATTGCCGTGGTAGGATCTCCAAACATCATTGCAGGATTAGCCATCACCTGATTTGTAACATACACAGCAAGATTATGTTGTTCAGCCATTCTAATTAGAGTATGTAAATACCTATTAAGTTTCTGTTGTCTATCTGCAAGCTGTCCTCTTCCGCTAAATTCAGCTCTAAAATGCGCAGTTAAAGAGTCTATAATCACAATTTTTATCGGTTCTCCTTCTTTTATCAATTCTCCTATTTTATCAATCAAAAGTATCTGATGATCTGAATTAAATGCCCTCGCAACTAAAATATTTTTCAATACTTTATCTGGATTTGCTCCTATTCCTTCAGCAATCTGTCTTATTCTTTCAGGCCTAAAAGTTCCTTCTGTATCTATCCATACTGCTTTTCCATTTGCCCCTCCCTGTTCAATGGGCAACTGCACATTCACTGCTAATGTTAGACCAAGTTGCGTCTTTCCGCTTCCAAACGCCCCATACGCCTCAGTCATAGATTTAGTTTCAACACCTTTTCCTCCCAAGAGATTATTCAAATTACTGCTCCCCGTAGAAATATAACCAACATTTTTCCTTGATTCAGCAAATTCATCTCCAGAAACAAATCCTAGTTTCATCATAGTCCTTGCAGCTTGTATTGCTTTTCTCGCAACTGCTTCTCCAACACCTGCTAATTCAGCAAGTGCACTAGGACTCATTACTGCAAGCCCCATTAAATCATAAATTCCCGCCGCTTCAAGTTTATTAGCTATTCCAGGTCCTATTCCAGGTAGATCGGTTAATTTTTTCTCCTCTTTTGTAACTTCCTGTTCCCCTACTTCTTCTTTTTCCTTCACCATCTAATTTTCCTAATTCACTCAGTATATAAAGATTATAGTTGTGAAAAGATTATTTCATTCTAACCTCTAGCCATACTCCAAAGAAAATTAAAATAACTCTTAAATCCATTTGCAATATTTTTATTTTGAATCATGAAGGCAAATGGTTCTTCATCCCATAAAAAGATATACACTTTATCATCAAAAACATCAATTGCTGCAGGACTTACAAATCCCTTGTCCATAAACTTTATATTGGAAATACCTTCAAGTTTTCTATCTTTAAAAAAAACATTGTCTTTATTATCTAATATCATTCTAAATTTATGTTTCTTCTTAATCGACTTTGTATTAACATTACTTAAAAGTAATCTTAGTTGCTCGTTTTTATAAGCTTGATTAGAAAATCCAATAATATCTATAGTTTTTCCAGTAGGACAATCTTTAACCATTTTATAAAAAGCATTCTTAAATCCTATAAAACCTTCAAATATCATACTCTTCGTTATTTCCTTCTCTTTTATCTGCAAATCGCAAAGTTGGGGCATTATACTTTCAACTCTTTTTCTTCTCTCATTTGCTATCTCCTTTAGGACTTCAGGGTCCGCAGCAGAAAAAACTTTCCCTTTAGCAGTCAAAACATATGTTACAAATCCCTTTTTGATAAGAGAGTCAAGAGCAGAATAAACTCTAGAATTAGAAATTCCCGTTGCTCTTTTGATTTCTGTACCAGATGAAGATGAATGCTTCAATAAACTTAGATATATCTTGCCTTCATTATCTGTGAATCCTAAAAGCCCGAGTTCTTCTTTCATTCTCCCAAAGGGGAGAACTACTATTTAAGTATTACTACAAAACGAAGCCTATATGAATGATTTCAACAAACTTCAAGAAGCTTACGATTTATCAAACACGAAACCTGATAAAGTGTATAGTATCTTGCCCACAACATTACTTTTACTTCAACCGATAGAAAGAAAAAGAATTTTAGATGCTGGGTGCGGTTCAGGATTCTTCACAGAAAAAATTGCAAGATGGAACCCTTCAATAGTATATGGTGTAGATAACCGTAGAAAATCTTTGGAAAAAGCTAAAACAAATACTTCAAAAGGAGTCGTTTATCAGCTAAAAGACATATTTAAAGAAAAATTACCCCGAGTTGAAGAAATCTGTGCTCCTTTTGTAATAAACTATGCAGAAACGCAAGCCATGTTAGCACAACTTTTCAACAATTTTCATACTTGCCTAGAGGGTGGCAGATTAGTAGGAGTAATAGACCTTCCAGATAACTCAAAAGATCTTACACTTACTGCAAAAAGAAGAACTTGGGGAGCCATAAAAAAAGTAAGGGGAAGATTAAAAGATGGTGCTGAAATAAAAATTTCTTTATACAATAATCAAAGAGAAATATGTTCTCTTCTCTCAACTTACTGGAGTAAAAGTACAATTGAAAAAACATTAATCAATGCAGGTTTTACTGATATAAAATGGTTCAAACCGGTAATAGATAGGGAAGGTTTAGATAAATTCGGAGAAGAATTCTGGGAGAAATATGAAGATTACTGCGAGCTAGGTTATTTTACAGCAGAAAAATCTAATTCCTAACTTCCATCTCTTTAACAAGTGCTTCAACATCCACATTTTCTATTTCTTCAACCATCAATTCAGTTGTATTATATAATTGATTATTTCTAAAATTTCCAGAGAAGAACTTCTCTTCTCCTAGAAGGCTATTTTTCTTCACATTAAATGCATCAATAGAAAATATCTCCTCGTCTGTCAATCCAAGCCCTTTTATCTTTTCTCCAAATATAACTGCCCTTATGCTTTCACTTCCATCATCTAATACTACACTAAGTAATGCTCTCTTATCAATGCTATCAGGAGAAAAGTCATTTACATTCTCATGCTCCACTTTTTTTCCAGTTTCCTTAGATACAAAAAAGTACCTAGGCTCATAAACTTGAACAATAAATGCTCTTATTATAACTCTCTCCCCTGCTTGTACATTCTTTATTTTTTTCTCGGCGAATACTTTCTTTGTGATTACATCTTTAATCTGTTCCTTGCTTATTTTTATATCTGAAAAAGAGCTTAAATGCAACTCCCCATTCCTCACCATGCCATTACTTATATCAATTACAGTCCCCTCTTTTATATTTCCCGCTTCAACAAGAGCAATATGGTTCGTATCCCACAATACAACTTTAACATTTGAGGTCTCATCTGCTGCAATCAAATTTACGACTTTTCCTTCTCTACCATTCTTATTATAACTCCTAACCGGACTAACATTAATTACCTTGCATAGTGTATTCGCCCTCTTCATGCCATGAACCAATTCAGAAATTTTCATTTTCTCTTTTTCAAAATTTATTCCCAATTCTGCTGCAACTATCTGTGCAGCGCCCTCTTTCGAAACCAACCCCGATAATTTTGCTCTTTTAGCTTCTACTTTCCTCTCTATTTCCTCTTTTTCAAGTTTAGAAGCCTGCGCAATCCTTTCAACAAGCTGCGAATAATTATCCATCTTAACTTTGGTTAAATACACTATAAAAGGATTATGCTTCACTAAGAAATACATAACAAAGGTACGTTTAAAAATAACTGAAAAAAGTAACCTTTTAACTTGAAGCTTTGCAAACTCTAAAGAGCTATACACTCTTGGAGTCCCAAAGAATGATATTCTTTGAGAAAGCGAGAGTCAAAGATTACGTCGTAATCTTTAAATATACCTCCTCCCTAGAATTCTTACCTATCACGTTTAACTTAGTGAAAGGGGGTAAGCTAAAATGGAAAAATTAAGTTCATGGCTATTTTTGTTGATTGCTATAGTTTGGCTATTACCTCTAATAGGTCTTAATGCTGCTACTGCAGTAACAACCTATAATTGGATTTCAGTAATTGCTCTTGCTATAATTGCGATAACAGAGATTGTCAAGGGTTAAACCCTAAACAATTTTAATTTATTTTTATTTTTTAATTAAATTTAAAACTTCAACCTGTATAAGTTGAACGGATTAAAGATTTGTCCTACAAATCTTTAAAAACCTACTTTTCCCATCGTTCTTCATGGGAACAGCAGTAATCATAATGAAGTTCATGCCTGAATCGCCTTCTTCAGACCTTGGCAAAATTAGGACAATAGCAAACGATATAATGATAAAAGAAGGCGCAAAAAACATCTCTTTTGAAGAAAAACCTATTGCATTCGGTTTAAAGTCACTACATATGAAATTCGATTTGGATGAAAACAAAGGCACGGATTTAGTGGAATCTCTTCTCTCAAACATCCCAGAAACCTCCTCAGTTTCCTTAGAAGATTATAGAAGAGCATTTGGATAAGGGGTATTTAAAATAGTTATTTCGTTACAAATGCGAACAGAGCATTTGGATAGCTATAAAAAAGATCACTATCTAAAGTATTTATGGACATAAATCAAATAACTTTCTTTCTTCCAATAGCATCAGTTATTTTAATCTCTTTAGTAATTATATTAAAAAAGAACAATTTAGTAATTAAAATAGGCACTTATGGTCTGTTCGTAATTTATTTAATCCATATTCTGCTTGCTTTTGCTCTGCGTTATATGAAAGATATCGATGCTCTGGGCGTAATTGAAATATTTGTATGGATTTTACTTGTTGTTAATCCTCTAAGTTTAATATCAATTATAATAGGTTTGACAAAACCAAATTCCAAATAGCAATAATTCTATAAACCTTCTCAACTACAATTATTTATGGCTCTGACAAAAGAACAAATTGCAGAAGTGAAAAAACAGTTATACACACAAGTAGAACATCTTCCAGAAGAACAAAAGGGAGAGGCAAGAATACAAATAGAATCTCTTTCAGAACAAGCAGTAGAATCTCTAATTCAACAGCAGAAATCTCGTCATTCTAATTCTGAAGAAAATAAATCAATATTCAGAATGATTGTCGACAAAGAAGTTTCTTCTTTAATTTTCAAAGAAAATAAGAAAGCCTTAGCAGTATTAGACATAAACCCCATATCAAGAGGCCATTTAATGATAATTCCAAAAGAAGCGGTGAAAAAATTATCAGAAATACCTGCAGAAGTTTATAACTTAGCAAAAGAATCTGTTAAAACTCTTATAAAAGCTTTCAAACCTGAAAAGGTAAGCATAGAAACTGAAGCAAAATTCGGGGAGATCATCCTTCACGTTCTCCCCAGTTATGAAAATCCCGTATCCTTATCTTCCCCAAGACAAAAATCAACAATGCCTGAATTGGAAGAGATACTCTCCAAAATTAAACCAAAAGAGAAGAAAAAGATTATCAGAATAAAGCAAAAAACTCAGAAATATGAATCTCTAAAACTAAATAGACGTATACCATAATTACCCAGATTATCAAAAACGCTGGTGTAAAAGGTATTCCCTGCCTTATCAGAACATTCTTCCCGCCCCTCCTTATTATTTTTATCTCTTCTTTACTAAGCCCATGAACCCCATTCCTTATCACTCTTCGTCCTATTTTTACACTCCTATATAACCACTCTCCTTCTCCCAATTCTCCAGGCTTCACGCTCACTATCATACACCCTTCTTCAACAGCTCTAAGATAAACATAAATCCAAGGAAATAAAACAAACAACAATCCAAAAATTATCCCATAATTTTCCCTAATAACAAAAATAAGCAAGATTCCTAAAATGGCCCCAACCACCATCCACACTTTGTTCTTTCTAAAGTTCTTTCTAAATTCTTTGGAAAATCCTTTCCTATTTTTTGCAACAATAAATGTGCTATAAACTAAACTATACAATGCCCCGACAAAAAACAACCCGAATACAAAAAGCAAAGGCACAGCCAATGAATCTATCCACGAATAGTAAGGCAACACAGATGCGAGGGCAATAAGTAGTTTAGCATCTCCTCCTGCAAAAGTCCTTGTATAATAAAGTAAATTAGCAAAAATTATCATCATACATACGCCCAAAATTGTAAAAATAAAGGTCTCTAGACTTTTCTCACTAATAGCTATCAGAGATTTATAAGTCAAACCAACAACTAATAAAGAAAAATTAACCCAATTCCATATTTCTCTTGTTTTTAGATCTTGTATCAAAGCCAGAACTATCCATATCAAAGCAATTAAATAGACAAATAAATCCATGCAACAAAATACAGAACAATATTTATTAAGCTTCCTCTCCTATTTTAAAGGAGGTTGAACTTCAAGGAAACTTGGTTCCTTAAGAAATGAATAAAGACATAAATAAAAATGTAGGAAAATATATTTTTTGGGCTATAATAATTCTTCTCATAATAGTTTCGTATTTTATAATAAAACCCTTTCTAATTGCTGTAATATCCTCATTCATTCTAGCATTTCTCCTCAGACCAGTTTATAATTTACTAAATAAAAAACTAAATAAAAACTTCTCAGCGCTCTCGTGTATTGTATTAATAATATTAGCAATCATTATACCTCTTGCTATTCTTTCAGCAGGAATTACCCAACAAGCCTATTCAGCGCTTAATGATTCCTCCCTAAGAGATACCCTTCAAAAAATCTCAGACAATCCCTTACTAGAAAAGGTAAACTTTGATGCAGAATCTTTCAGATCTAAAGTTTTAGAATTTGTCATCTCCCTAATAACTCAAGCAATAAGTTTCATCCCGTCTCTCGCTTTATCATTACTAATCGCCGGAGTTGGAGTTTACTATATTTTAATAGACTGGATACCTCTTTCAGGCAGATTAGAATCATTTATACCTTTAAAGAACAAGAAAAAGACCATGCTTGAAATTAATCAAGCAACAAAAGATATAGTTTTCGGTACTCTTTTAATAGCTATAATAGAAGGAGTAGTTGCAGCCATCGGATTCTATCTCTTGGGATTAGATAGCTATCTTATTCTATCAGCAATAATTTTCTTATCTGCATTCATTCCAGGTATCGGCCCATTTGTAGTCTGGGCTCCCGTAGCCCTATATTTTTTTATATCTGGAAATTACCTCCCCTTCACAGGCACAATTATTCTAGGATTGATAATCAGTCTAGGCATAGACACTCTGCTAAGAAACAAAATACTCAGCGACAGGTCAAACATAAATCCATTAGTAATGCTTATAGGAATTCTAGGCGGTTCAGCTCTATTTGGGATCTTTGGTTTCATAATAGGTCCACTAATCCTCCTTTACACAATTAGATTACTAAGAGAAGCAGTCAATAATTAATTCTCTTTATTAGAATTGCAATATTCTATTTTCTCTACTCTATGCTTTCCGCCTTTCTTATACCTATTAAAACGCGCTTTAGCCTTTTTATCATTCTTACCCTTTCTCTTCTCACCAAATCCATAATCCATACTATTCACTAACAAAAAGAGTTTAAAAGTTTATTTCTTTCTTTAAACTCTTTTTGTGCCCGTAAATATTTATTAGAATAATAAAAAATAAAAATTAATTACTTTTTAAGAAGTAGTCTCAGGTTTAATATAAGGATTCTTTGCTCCAGAGGACTCCAACTCTTTACAAGTTTGACCATTCACCTTAACCTTATCCCATTCACTTGCCTTCACACCCTTATTATTACAAAAAGCAACAGCCACTTTTTCAACACTCAACTCATCCCCACAACTTGCATATATTTCATCAGCTGCGAGAGTATCTGAAATCAGCTTACTGCTACAAGTAACAAACTGCTTCTGACCATCAACTTCAATTTCCTTAAATTCTCTGCAATAATCAAACTTCAACTCATTCTTTCCTGCAAGACCACAACTCTGTCTCACAGATTCAAGACTCTGTCCAGGAACAATATTAATTTTATCAAAAACAAAATTCAATCCCCCTGTAGCACCCAAAATAATAACAACCACAACAATCACTCCCAATACTATCAAAAGCAAAGTAGTTAGCGTAATCCCCTCTTGACCTCTTCTATTTCCAAACATAACCACCACAACATTTCCTTATTTATAAATGTTTCTTGCTTTTCCATCTTTATCAAACTCTATCTTAACATCGAAGTTTCTCTTAATGCTATTATCTCCGTTCTGTACAATCACAAACACATCATTTACATTTAGCATGTATCCATCTCCATTATCATTAAACTCAAACTCTCCAGTCCTTATCTTTCCAAAAAAGTTTCCAAACTCCTTTATTCTTAACATCCTTTCAGCTTCTATTTTTTGCATATTTTTTTCAACATCTCCTCCTTGCACTATTGCTTCTCTGCCAATTATTTCTGCACTTTTGAAAATATAATCTTCATACATTCTTAAATCAAAAGTAAGCTTGCTAAAATCTTCAGAATTTGTTTGAAACTTCCCACCATAACTTGCGAATGCAAAAAGCGCAGCAACAGCAAACACGAGTGCAATAATTACCAATAAAGCTAAAGGCACATCACCCCTTTTACTATTTATCCTCATTTCAAACACCCCCCATAATAATATTCTACGTAAACCATTTTTCCCTCTTTATTCTGGAAATAAGTTTCATGCAATAGCCCTTGTTTTCTATACTTTCCAAATCTTAAGGGTCTACTTCCTTTCTGCAAAGAGTTAGCCTTTTCACCATCAAAAATAATAAAGAAATCATCAGAGGCTTCTCCTCCAGTATTTCCTGCAGGATCTTTATCTTCTCCCTTAGCAAGTCCAAGACAATTTTTATCTGAATTTAATAGTTTTTCCAATTCTTTTTCAAACTTTTCTCTTTCAATAACTTTATCTTCATACATCAAATACGCATCAAAAACAAGCACTTCTTTCCCATTCAAGTTTATTTTCTCTGTCAATATAGATTCAATAACACTTCCTTCACTTACCTCTCCAGAACCAGGTTTCAACAAAACTTTCGCAGCCACACTTAAAGCAAGAAAAACTCCTATTATGATAAAAACCCAAACGGCAACTATTATTGCAGTAATAAACTTTCCAGGAACTGCTCCTTTCCTATTTTTCATTTCAAACATGTTCATTTTTGCCTACTCCCTGCAATTATAATAAATTCTCCCTTTCCATTCTCTACTTTTCCTCCCACACACTTCGGCGCATTCTTTGGAATTTTCTCAACATCAAACAAGCAAGCTTCTGCATTTCCAAAATTTATCAATCTTCCCGCACTTTTCTCTTCAATTCTCAAAGTGAAATAAGAAAATAATATTTCCTTATCAAGCATGCATGTTTTGTAAAAATCAGCATCCTTTATCTCTTCTACACCAAGAACTTTATCTTCCATACACTTGCTAACAGCATTATACAAATCGGCGCCCTCGCTTTCTCCATAATTTAATCCAGTTCCAAAAAATATACTTGTTCCAAGAGCTATCCCTCCCGCAATTACAATTACAAAAAATAAAAATATAGAAAACATTGCCCAGTCGCCCATTCTTCCGTTTTTACTTTTCATTTCAATCATCCAACACCACCTCTATCAGCTTCTACTATTTTAAATCTCAATAAATTTCCTGATTCGCTTACATCGCTTCTCACATCTACCACATTCAAATCTTTAAAATAAAATCTACACTTTGGTTCAGATTCAATATCCATCTTGACACAAATCTTATTCGCCTCATTTGAAAAGAAAAAAACATCCTTATGGCTTTCAATTCTATTTTTTCTTGCTATTTCCATTGCCTTGCTTGAATCAATTTGCAATTCATCTCCAGAATTAGCATTATTAATTAATTTAGCAATTTCTCCAGAATAATACTCACTCCATAATCTCTCCCCATTCGCAAGAGAATTAATATGGAGCATAACAGGCACCACAAAAATAACTGCAATTATTATTCCTAACAAAACATCATAGGCAATATCAGATAACCCTTTCCTATTTATCTTCAGATAAACCTTATTTTTACTATTTTTCCCTTCAAATGTGTCCATTTTAAAGTCCCCTACTTCTTACTTCAATTTTATCTTCTGTTTTATCAATTTCTATCTCGCTTATAGGTTTGTTTAAGGGAATATAATCATAATCTACTTTTGTTGAGATAGTTGGCCCTGGACCGCCATACATATCTCCTGAAGAAGAAGTTGTGGTGCCCTCATTCATCACGTCAACCTCTTTCACATTAACATCCCTGCATAATCCACTATCCTGGCATATACTGCTCCAACTACCTCTGCTTCCCTTGCAAACACATACACAGCTATTAATAAAACACTTATCTGGCTTATCTACTTCATCTCTTCCCCATCCGGCAATAAACCAATTGCACTCTTCAGTATTGTCTGCACTACATGGACTCCTTACAAGAAAATTCCCTTCTTGTCCTGATTCAAGAGCATTTATTCTTGCCTCAACAATATTAGCAATCTCTTTAGCATTTTTTTCTTCAATTTGCACATTTCCATAATAAATCTTAACTATACCAAAAACCAAAAGTCCTATTGCTATAACTGCAAGAATCAAACTAATAAAACTATCTTGCTCTTCCGCTCCTTTTTTATTTTTGCGTTTTAACAAATTAATTCTATTCATAAATTAAAGACCCCCATCTATTCCTCCAGAACATAACTGATTTATTGTTTTAAAATCATACGGCACTGTCTGTACAACAGAACATCCTTCCTTTGATTCTGCAACACTTGTAAATTGCCCACAATATCCACTCGCCATTAACTGTCCAGCATAGGCATTCAATCCCAAATATCCTGCTCCAGCAAAGAGGGCAGGTATAGCCACAGGCGCAAGAGTCAATCCTGCTCTTCCTAAAGCTAATACTCCTGCGCCCCCTTTAATACTTACAAAACTTCCCCCTGCTAATCCTAATCCAAGTAATGCATCTCCCATAAGCTCATCCACACTTTTCTTAAAGTCAGTAGATTTTATCTGCATAAATACTATCGCCACTTCTCTTCCTTCATTATTAAATTCATATTTTTCATTTTCACTTATCCTCTTCTGGAAAGTACCTCTGTCAACACTAGGATAACTCCTCACACTTTTATCAGTAAATGCTTGTAAATATGTTATTTCTTGATTAGGGACATTATTTTTTTCCATATAATCATAAATATCGACACTCCTTAAAACATCTTGCTTATTTTCATCTATCGAAATTCTAGAACATATTACACAAACTGGTCCGCTATCAGATTTCAAATTTCTCGACTTTGCATAACTTTCAAAAATATCCAATTTCCCTTGTCCTAAATTATCCCAGCACCTATACATCTCTCTCGCTGTAACTTCTTCAATTTTATTTGATGCCTCAGCAATGCTATCCTTTAAATCAATCGTACTATATTTCTCCCCCGCAAATGCATCTTCACATTTTTCCCCCAAACATATTTTTTCTGTATTGCAATTCAAAGGTATAAAATTCTGTGTAGCATCTGGACCCGTAGCCCTTGCATTAACACTTAATTTGCACGCTTGATCTTTAGCAGTATCTTGCAGATTCAAAGTGTAAAATACTCCATAAGCTATCAACGCAAAAGCAATAACAGTCACAAGAGTTCCTATAACATAATAGGTTGTTAACTCTCCTCTCTTTTCTTTAATTCCAACCATTAACAATCAAAGAAATACCTATTTATAACAATTCCGTTGACCTATTTATCTCTTCCTTTATTTTAAAATATAAAAAACTACTGCAGTAACTGCAACCACAGCAAGAAGAAAAAACAATATCCAAGTGATTATTTGTATTGTACTCTCACCAATCAGCGCTTTTTTATTCATCTTTGCATTCTCCCTTAGGATATGGCTTGCTCAAATCAACTATCAACTTCGCTCCTCTCTTCTTCACACAATACTCTCCATCAACATCCCCTTTCTGGTCATCTTTGTAAACCAAAGTTATTTTTTCTTTTAGTTTTTCATCTCTCCATTCAACTATCGCATCAGAAACAGCATCATTAATTGTTCCAGTATATGTATTCGCAAACAATGGCGAGATCTTGACATCTCCTCCAATTACCTTTCCAGTATCAACATCAACATCCGCCTCAACTAGAATATCCACAATAGAGCTATCTTCTCCATTATATTCAAGCCTATAAAAATAAGTACCATCTGAAGAGGTAGAAATTCTTTTGAGAACATATCCCTCAAGAATAGGGTATACTTCAAATCTAGAATTAAGTGGAATTGATTGATCATAAGTCCTTAATTGTATTACTAAATCAGTTTTATCATCTCTCTTAAGATATGCCGGCATTATTGCTTTTCCAAGATTTTCTAAATGTCTTATTGTCTTAGCATCGTTATTTTTATAAGTCTTTGAATCAGATTCAACTTTAATTTGGGAAATAACATCCAAAGTAGGAATAATGCTTCCTATGTCAGTAATTTTTGCATCTTTTGATTTAACAAAAAGGTTATTATTATAATTTAATATATAACTTTTTGAACCATATTCTGCTAGAGCAAATCCCTTAAATTCCAAATTAGCAAACTTTGCCTGCGACTGAAACATTAAAATCTCCCCGCCCCCATCAATATCTTCAGGCAAGTTTCGACCATACCAAAAATCTCCGAATGCCTTCCCCATTGCAAATTGATTAATACTTTTATTCCCCACTTTTTGGACTCCCGTAAACTCAACCCATTTACCTCCGTCAAAATATTCTACCTTCCCTCCATCTATTGAATAAGCAATATATTCGGATCCCTCCTGTGTCCTAGCTTCTTTCTCAAAATCAAGCAAAGTATTGTCAAATTTTTCCTTTAAATTAGAATTCACCAAAAATCCTATCAAAACCGCAAAAACAAACACTGCAACAAGCAAAGACAAAAGTTTAGGTATTGCAATTCCTTTTTTATTATATATTTTATTCATTGTGTTCCTACTGGTTGAGTCATTCCCAAAAGCCCTTTTAGATACGTAAGGGCATTAGCTCCCTTCCCAGATAAAAGAAATATTATTCCAAGCACAATTATGAAAACTATAATGCCTATAATCCAATACATCAACGTGTCCCATTCAATATCTCCCCTCTTTCCCTTCATAAATCACAATAATAACTGCACTTCATAAACTTTGCTAAAGTTTATAACATTCTTTTCCCTATTTTCACCGTAAAAAATGGTGAATACAGAGGACATTCTTAGAAAGTATTCTGCAAAAATAGAATCGCAGATAGGCAATCAAAGTTTAAACCAGTCAAAAGACTATTCTCAATTCATAGCAGACACATTAAAAGTTCCTTCAAGATACGAACGCTGGGCTTCAATCTTGGGCAACTTAATAAATCTCAAGCTTGCCGAAAAAGATAGAACAAAATTTGAGAAATATCTTTCAGATGCACACGTTTCAGTAACTCCCAGTCAAGCCCTCTCACTTGCGATATTTTCAATGCTGGGAATCTTCTTTATCACATTATTAATAGGAGTTTCATTTTATTTAATCACGAGCACAATTCCGTTACTATTTACTTTTCTTGGACTAATCGCAAGTCTCGCAGTTTTCTATTATGTTTACACAATGCCTAAAAGAATAGCAAATCAATGGAAACTTCAAGCTTCCTCCCAAATGGTACCAGCAATTCTCTACATAGTTGTTTACATGAAACACACATCAAATTTCGAGAGGGCTATAGCTTTCGCAGCAGAACATCTTGAAGGTCCTTTAGCCCTTGATTTTAAAAAAGTATTCTATAACGTGGAAGTTGGGAAATATCCTACTTTGAAACAATCCCTTGATGAGTATCTTAATTCCTGGAGAGAATATGCTCCAGAGTTCATAGAATCTATGCACCTTATAGAATCTAGTTTATATGAGCCTTCAGAATCCAGAAGAGTTCAAATTCTTGAAAAATCTCTTCAAGTTATTCTCGACGGAGTCTACGAAAAAATGCTTAAATATACAAGAGAAATTCGTTCCCCATTAACCAATGTTTACATGCTTGGAATTATTCTTCCAACTCTTGCTCTTGCCCTATTACCGTTAGCCTCTGCCCTTCTTGGAGATTTAATTAAATGGTACCATATAATGATTCTCTTCAACATATTGGTGCCATTTCTTGTATTTCATTTAACTTCAGAGGCTCTGCTTAAAAGGCCTGGAGGATACGGTGAATCTTCTGTTTTAGAATTAAATCCCAATTATTCCCAGTTCAAATCAAACAAGCCCTGGATTAAAGCAACAATAATTGCAATTCCATTAATAATTATAGGCCTACTTCCTTTTCTATTTCAATTTCAATTTATAGAATCTATTGGATTAAAAAACGACTATCTCCTAGGCGAACTAGGCATTCCATTTTTCCAGGAAGTTAAATTATTCGATTTCAAAACTTCTGGAGATTCAATAATAGGCCCATTTGGGTTTATTGCATCTCTCTTAGGGTTATTTATCCCCCTGGGAATAGGTCTGTTCTTTTATATTTCTTATCGCACAAAAACAAAGTCCCTTATCCAAGATAGAGATAAAACTAAAGAATTAGAAGAAGAATTCACAAATTCACTATTCCAACTTGGAAATAGGCTGGGAGATAATATCCCTGCAGAATTGGCCTTTGGTAAAGTTGCTTCCTCTACTCAGGGGCAGATGACTCAATCTTTCTTCTCTCTAGTAAATCAAAATATACAAAATGCGGGCATGTCTTTAGAATCTGCAATTTTCGATAAAAAAAGAGGGGCTATAACTTACTATCCCTCTCAACTAATTTCGACATCTATGCATATCCTTACAGAATCTGTAAAGAAAGGCCTTCAAGTAGCCGCCAGATCATTAATGTCCATTTCAGAATATGTAAAAAATATAAACAAAATAAATCAACGCCTACAAGATCTCCTTGCAGAAGTAATCTCTGATATGAAATCAAATATGACTTTCCTAGCACCTCTACTTTCCGGAATAGTAGTCGGCTTGGGAGTAATGATTGCAACAATTCTTAATCAATTAAGCTCGTTTAAATCTTCTTTACCTGCAGAAGACGCCTCTGGATTTTCCTTATCAGGATTCACAGAAATATTTGAAATATCTAAGATGATGCCCCCTTACTTCCTTCAATTAGTAATTGGCATATATATAATAGAAATAATTTTCATTCTCACAAAAGCCTTAGTTACTGTAAATTCGGGTAGAGATCCATTAAAGGAAAAATACGAATTATCAAGTTATCTAAAATCTGGTCTCATATTGTACACGATAACTGCTGGAATAGCAATAATCTCGCTTTCCGTCCTCGCTTCAATAGTATTGACTAATGT
>JBBSYL010000025.1:0-2763 GCA_038045265.1 Nanobdellota archaeon
ATTAAAGAAAGAGAGTTATTTAAACTTTACTAAGTTATTTTGCGGTAAGTCCTTAGTTGTTGTCGGATTAAATGTAGCATTTATTTTTGCATTAATTAGTGTAATTTTAATAGCCTATACAAATTTTAAATTGGCTAAAATTATTAATGAAAATGAAGAATTTTCAAATAAAGGAGCATATTTAGTTTCTACAATATGTGCTTTTCTAAGTGGTGTTTTTGCCATTTCCGGGTTTTTTGAAATTATAAGAAGCTCTTATTTTCTACTAGTTTTCAATACGATTGTTCTATTTGTCTCTATTTATTTTACAGTGAAAGTTAAGAGATTGTAAAATTGGAAAGGTTTAACTAGCTTCAATTTTAAATAATTTTATGGGACATGGAAAATTATATGGCACTGGAGAAAGTGAAGGTGGTAGATGTGAAGGACGTGGTGGAACTAGAAAGACTCATGGGAATCCAAAATATATAGGGCCTGCTGCTAATGTAGTTCAAACTAGAGAGGGAGGGAGAATTGTTTTGAGAGTTCCTGTTCCTGGTTCTAAGAGTCCTAAGAAACAGGAGAGGTATGAACCTGAGAATTTATCTTATCAACTTCCTCAAGGACAAGATATTACTGCGTGTTTTGAAGGAAAAGGGAAAAGAATTTAATTGTTAAGTTTAATATAATAATTTAACAGTTATTGTTGGAGATAATATTTTATTCTTTTATTTTGTAAGATAATTTATCTTCTTTTCTTTTTTAATTTTTTTAATTTATCCCCTTTGTTTTCTCTTTTATTTTTCATTCCAACTATTTCTTTTGCAAAATAACCTGCAAGTTCAAATTTTCCTTCTTTTAGAGCTTGTTCTCTCTTTTCAATATGAATTAATTCTTGTGCTTGCAGGGATTCTATCTGTTTTTCAAGACGCTTTTTTCTTTTTACCATAGTAAATATTAATTTCTCTTTTTAATATCTCTAATAAATTTTTACCCATTGAAATAGGTATCTTTTTGTCTGGATTTTTATCTTCTTTTAATTTATTATATACATTTAAAATATTATCTATATCTTCCTTTTTTAATTTTGAATTATTGATAAGCCATTGTTTAAACTCTTTTTTTGAAAAACTTTTTCCGGTTGTTAGCATTTTATAGAAATATATAGCTCTAAGTCTCAATATTAAGGAATAAATACTAGTCTTATGAAGAAATTTCTCTTTTTTTAATTCATCTATTTCTATTTCATTCTTGTTTATTGTATACATATTTTTATTTTCTTTGAAAAATGAATTGAAAGAGTCTTTTGTTATCTCTATATTATTTAGATTATCTAGCAAGTATTTATTCATAATGGCCTTTGCTTCCTTTAATCTGGGCAGTATTCTTATAGGACTGTTCTTTAAAGCACCCCTTATTTCTTCCAATTTATTTATCTCTATATTGTATTTTCCTGATTTTATTGATTTGCTTGTTGTGTTTGATATGGCTATTACATCTATATCAGATTCTTCTTCTTGTTCGTTTCTGGCGTAACTTCCAGTTAAGTATATTCCTATTATATCTTCCAAATAAGGGGAGAGGATTTCCAATATTTCTTCTTTTATCTTGTTAGTTCTTGATTCTATGGTTATTTTTATCAATTGTCCGATTAGCTCTTTTGGAACAGAAATTCCTCCACTATTGCCCCATTTCTTAACTTCTTTTATTTCTTGTATTAATTCTGTCATGTTTAAACTATGTTTAAACCTTATTTAAATCTTTGTTTTGTTTTAAATACTTTGATAATAGTTTGGCAAGAGTTTTAGCAAGGTTTAAAAGTAGTTCTTTTGGCAGTCATATATGAGTAAAGTATCAATATTGAAAGATAGAGCAAGAAAAGAAGCAGAGAGAGTTGGAAGTAGAAGGCAATTTATTGGTAATATGTTGAGGGTAGGTGTTGGATTAGGATTAGTTGCTGGTGGATGGAAGGTATATGATACTTTTAGAGGAGTTGATTTTGAAAGAGCTTATGCACATCCTGAATTTAGGGAGAAATGGTTACGAACTAGAACAGATTCAAGACCTTATGTGGCTAGGCATATTGCTACTCCTACAGATTTAGCTGAATTGAAGAGAAGGTTAAATTATACTCCTCCTGAAGATGCACGTGCTGCAACAGTTATAAGAGATGATAATAAAGCATGGAATGGTGGTGAAAGTGATTTATTTGTTTATGATTATGCTTTTAATTCTATTCCTAGAGAGCATGTTAGAAGTGCTGGGAGAGTTGTTGAAAATATAGTTAATAATCATGAATTAGTTCATGCAGACCATTGGTATTCTGGAATTGAAGGATACCCTAAAGAATGGTTTTTTGGTGAGGATGGAAAATTAGGAAGCAATAAAGAGAGAGCCTTACTTTTGGAAGTTTCAGAAGCTGTTGCACATAGAAAAGAATATGACGGATTAACAAGGATGAAAGGAAAAGATGATTTTGTTAATGCTTATCAAGCTAATTTGGTTAGTGTTGCTAAACCGCATTTTGTTCTTGCATATGCTTTGGCAGAGGGAAATAAAGAGTTGAGAGCAAGAATAAAAAGAGAAGCTTGGTTTTAATTAGAGTTATATAAAGAAATGAAAGAGATACATTTTGTTGATGTTAATATGGTAGTTTAATTGTTGTTGAGATAGATAAAAGACAAATGGTTTATTATTGAGTAAAGAAGGAGGCAGTATAAAGCTTGAAGAAGATTTAAATATATTGGTTGGTTTAGTGAATCATGAAAGGTATTGCTTTTAAAG
>JBBSYL010000026.1:0-15711 GCA_038045265.1 Nanobdellota archaeon
TTGCATTTGTATAATTAAAGTAAGTATTATTGAATCTTGTCATCGTATAATTCATCGTTCCATTAGTAAGTGTAAGCAACACTGTTCCCCCACTCTCGCTTAATGTAACATTAAATTCAACACTATTCGTTGTTAAATTCCCTGCGGGCAAATCTATTCTTACTCCAGGAACTACAGTATCAACACTAAATGTAACATTCGTTGTATAATTATTATTTCCTGATGTATCATTCGCATACGCATAAAATACATACGAGCCATCAGCTATTGATGTATTTGTAGAATTAAACATCGTACCAAAGTTTACACTTTCATTTCCAGTCATGGTATAATTATTTAGTCCATTATTTAATGAATACCATGCCGTTCCATTTTCATTTAAGCTAATATTAAAGTATAAAGGCAATGAGTTGTATGTTGTATTAGTTGGACTATTTATTGTTACAACTGGAGCAGTTGTATCAGCTTGAGTTACATTAACATAATATGTCTCACTCGAAGTAGAATAATTCTGACTGCTTACATAAACTATAGTTATATTATATAATCCAGTATTAGAGAATGTAGTACTATTGCTTACCTCTCTTGTATTATTATTTATCAAAGTTCCATTATTATAAAGAAGTAATCTTGCGCCACTATCTCCAGTTATCAAAGTACCATTTAATACAATTGAAGTTCCAGATAGAATAGACATATTTCCTTCAGCACTTGTTCCATTAAGTGTCAAATTAACTTCGCTGTTAGCTTTGTTAATAGTATAAGTTTGTGTTTCCGTAACATTCAAATTATTTACACTATCATTTGCTCTCCAATAATAATTATACGCTCCAACACCTAATCCAGTTATACTTAAATTATACACATTTCCAGCAACATTATTAGTAGTATAATTCACTCCATTGAATTCTATTCTCACTGCCTGCAAAGCACTATCTGTTACAGTTGCATTGAATTGATAAACTGTATTTGTAGAATACGTCGCAGGGTCACTTGGACTTTCAACAAGAGATGTTATAGAAGGATTTGTTCTATCAACTACAAATGTAACATTACTCGTATAATTATTATTTCCAGTTGTATCATTTGCATAAGCATAGAAAGTATAACTTCCATCTGCTATTGAAGAATTAGTCGCATTAAACATTCTTCCAAAGTTTGCACTTTCATTTCCAGTCATTGTATAATTCAACAAGCCATTATTCAAACTATACCACGCCGTTCCATTTTCATTTAATGATATGTTAAAGTACAAAGGCAAACTATTATAGGTAGTATTTTGTGGAAGCGTTATTGTTACAACGGGAGGAATTGTATCTGCAGCACTTATCGTCACACTTCTAGTTTCTGTATTATTCATATTTCCTGCACTATCAACTGCATATGACTTGATTGTATGAACTCCAGTAGCCAAGCCAGTAAAGTTATTATAATATTTATTTGCGGATGCGTTGTAAAGTGCACTTATCTCAGTAGCAGATAATGAACGGTTGAAGATTAATACTTCTTCGATATGTCCATTCAACCAAGCACCAGAATATCCTCCGATATTCAATCCATTTTGTGCAAGATTTGCTCCACTCGTGACAGAGGCCACAACATTATTATCAACATACATACTTAAGTTAGTTCCAGAACGAGATACCAGCACATTATACCATTTATTAGTCGTCAAGCCAGTCCAAGTATAAGTAGCCACTGCCCCAGTTCCGTGAACATAAAATGTCAAAACCCCATTATTTGAATAAATTATCCAATTACCTGCAGTTCCGACAGTGTCGGTTGCAATAATTACAGGAATACCTGAAGTAGAAGCAAAACTAACCCACTGACTGGATGTAAAATTGCCAGTTCCAAAGGTAAATACATAGTTACTTGGTACTATAATTGAGTCTCCATTCCCATCAAAACTAAAACTCTTCCCAAACTTCCCACTTCCAGCACTACTATTTTGTTGTGCATTTCCAAATTTACTTCCATTATTCTTCCCCATTTCATCCACAACATCACCGCTTGCATTCAATCTATCCATCGTCCACCATCCAACTAATGAATTATCAAAATCAGTTAAGACATAATGGTCACTATCGGAACTTCCAGCAAGAGTTCCATTTGAAGTAACATTAACAACTATTGAAGTAGATGTTTGACTTGAAGCGTTTGCAGGAGTATTACCAGTAAAGTTAATCCAAGGATTTGTCGTATCTACACTAAACGCCCTACTTACGCTATTATTCAAATTACCAGCATTATCATATCCATATGCATTAAATGTCTTACTTCCATCTGTTATAGAAGTTAAAGTATAATTAAATCCAGTATTAGATGCATTTGCAGTCATTGAATAATTAGTTACTCCATTATCTATACTGAAGTTAGCCCTTCCAGCTTCATTAAGAGTTACATTAAATGTAATTGTAGAAGTATTGTAAGTAGCAGATAGAGGATTTATTATTGTAACAAGAGGATTAGTATTATCTAATGAGAAAGTCACATTCGTCGTATAATTTGTATTTCCCGCAGTATCATTTGCATACGCATAGAAAGTATAGCTTCCATCAGCTATTGAACTATTTGTACTATTAAACATAGTACCAAAGTTTACACTTTCATTTCCAGTCATAGAATAATTCAACAAACCATTATTCAATGAATACCATGCCGTTCCATTTTCATTTAAACTGATATTGAAGTATAAAGGCAAACTATTATATGTTGTATTTGCAGGTAATACAATAGTCACAACTGGAGCAGTTGTATCTGCAACAACTGTATTATTTTCAGTAATAACCTGCCCACTTGCTCCTCCAGAACTTGTTGTCGCAGGCAAAATAGGAGAATAAAACTTATTCGCATCACTCATTAATTTAAATGAAGGTAATACATTAGTAGTCGCAGTTGAAATTGTAAATGTATTCGTGCTTCCAGTATCCGAAGCATTTCCCGTTAAATTCTGATACGCTGAGTAATTCCATAATGCCCTGCCTTTAATGTAAAGCTCTTGGATTTCGGAAGATGAAAGAGAACGGTTGTATATTTGGACTTCGTCTAACAAACCATTCATTGGCAAAGTTAATACTGGTTGGTCTCCTATATCAAAACTATGTGTATTTAATATGGTAGCAGAAAGTGCATTTTGAGTATTAACTTCAGTCTCTCTAACCCCATTAAGATAAATCTTAACTCCGTCCCATGTTGAAGAACCGTTATAAACAAATATTGCATGATACCATACTCCACTAGAAAGAGTTGTTGAGCCAGTCGTTATTAATCTATTAGTATTTGAATTAGATAAAACTACTTCTAACTTATTTCCACTAGTAACATAAAATACATATCCATAATAATCAGCACCATCAACAGCCCTCTTTGAAAACAACACTTTATTTGTATTTAAGTTATTAAGTTTAAACCATGCAGAACCGGTAAATGTATTATTTCTCTCAAAATTAAGAAGGGTATTATGAGGAATACTAACATAATCATTCACCCCATCAAACTGCATCCCCCTTGAATAAACCCCATTAACAGTCGTCCCATTTCCTCCAACAACAGTCCCATTATTACTATTCCCACTCCAAAATGCATTTCCATCTCCACGTCTTACAAGAACAACATCATTCTCAACATCAACATCATATATCTTCCCGTTATAATTCTCAATCTCTATACTTTCTATCTTAACCTTCTCTCCCTCTGAATTCAAGAAATATGCTTCTTTGCCTTCAAGCAAAGAAGAATAAACATCTTTTACTGAAATTAAGTTAAACCTTTCGTTAACGAAAGGTTTATATACTTTCGCAGTATTCACAGGATACACAGAACTTACAGGAGGTAAAGAAATGCCAAATTTAACAATATCAATAACAGAAGAATTAAAGAAAGAAATGGATAAGGTACGTGAAACAAATTGGTCTGAAGTAATTAGAGGACTATTAGCAGAGAAAGTTAAAAGAGCACTCTTGTTTAAAGAATTAGACAAAATGCTTGAAAACTCTGAGCTTACAGATAAAGACATCTCCTCTATGCTTGCAAAATCTCGCAAAGGACGATTTGACAAACTTAAATCAGAAGGTAAAATATAAATGAAGTTTGTAGTTGATACTAACATCTTATTTTCATTTTTCAAGAAAGGCTCATTTACAAGGAAATTAATTCTCTCTGATGCTCTTGAACTAATATCTCCTTCATATGCTCTAGACGAATTAGATAAATATTCTAAAGAATTATTATCAAAATCACATATAACTTCTTCGGAATTATCATCTATATTAACGGAACTACAAAAGAAAGTCAAATTTTTCAAGCTAGAAGAATATGAAGATAAATTACAAGAAGCAATGAAATTAGCAGAAAACTTTTCAGACAATGAATTCACAGAATTTCTTGATGATATAGATTTCGTTGCACTTGCATTGAAAGAAGACTGTTCAATTTGGTCAAAAGATAAATTACTAAAGAAACAATCTAAAGTTAAATCGCTTGACACCAAAGAGTTAGTAGAAGAATTATCCAAATAATTTACATTAGCATAAACTTTATGCTCGGGGCTTACCCTCAATAATGAACCATCTTCCAATTTAATACTAAACATATCGCCTTCATGCTCGAATGTCTGTCTTTCAAACGGCACCTGCCACTCTTTTTCTCCAGTTTCCTGATTTAAGCTCATAACTTTCTCACTACTATCTAGATCAGCAAACAACTTCCACTTTTCTATGTAACACTTATAAATTTCAGAAGCAGAGGATGCGGTGTGGCTGGGATTCGAACCCAGGAATCTGTGAAGATACTGTTTTTGAGACAGCTCCCTTACCGCTAGGGTTACCACACCATCCTCTGCATTATTATCATCAACAGAAAAGTTTATATAGTTATTGCGATTAACAAAAGAGTAATCTGTGAAAGAGTTCCTTACTGCTGGGGTTTCTACTCCAGCTAGTTTTTCTTTATTAACATAGTCCGCGAAGACTTTCTGCTTTACCAGTGAGGCTGTATCAAAAGCCTCTTTATTTTTTTCACTATCAATAACAATCCCATCATTATAAGCATAATAATTACCAATTTCAATATCATTATAATAATAAGAACAATCAACTTCTTCCAAAGTTAAAATTTCCGTCTCATTATCATAACAATATGGTCCTCTATCCACCACCTTCGTCTCATTCTCCCCTAAACTACTTCTATTATCAAAGTTATAATATGCAACTAATCCATTCGCAGTTGCATTCATATCACTCGTATTATAATCAAGAGAAACATCCCACTGTCCAACTCTCGCAGATATATTCGTCCCCTGTTTTCTCTCATAACCAGCAAGAGTAATATTAACTGTATCTTGCCCAGACGAAATATTAAATTGTTTGTAATCTAAAGTCGCAGGATTTTTGAATCTCTGACTTTGATTGTTATATAATTGAGATACTTGGGAACTGTTTAATGATATATTAAATATTTGGACTTCGTCTATAAATCCATTATAATATGAACTTCCACTTTCATTAATACCTATTTTAACATTATTTCCTGATATGTTTATAGGATATTGTGCCGGAGAAACACTTGCAACTCCATTAATAAAATAAGATGTTTGGTTTTTAGCTATAAATGTCCAACCAGTTGCAGTTGAATTCTTAATCCACATAGCTGATGAGTTTTTACTTTGAGTTATTGTAACTGCGATATTGTCATTACTCCCATCAAAATAAGCCCCATCATCATACAAACCACTTGAACTATTACTTAATGCTCCATTAGTATAAATCCCATCATTATTATTACTCGTATAATCAAAACTTGTTGTAGTATTATCTTTGTCAAATGAATAATAAGCTACTAAACCATAACCTGTTTGATAAGGCCAAACGTCGGTTGTGGTAAGATGCGCAAACTGTCCGTTATTATGCCCTTCATAAGTTATATTGCTTGTTGCATCAGTCAAGGTATTATTTGAAGTGAAAATCAAATCAAATGTCTGATTAGACAAGTGAGGAACAACCCATTCTATATAATCTATATTTCCGTCTCCAGATAAATCGTAAGAATCAAAAGGCATTTCCTGCAAAGTTATATTGATTCTTGTATATGCTTGAGAGAGTATTGAATTTGTATTAGAAGAAATAATAGTGCTATTTACACCTGCTCCTGCACTTTCTTCACCTACTAAAACTTCCTGTTCAACTTCACTTACATTTTTTATGTCTATATTAGGATTAGTATTATAATTTTTCCAATAAAGTTTTATAGAATCTCCAGAATTAATAAGTAAATCATTTGAAATAGATGTTGAAGCAATAACATCTTGGTAATTCAATCCATCTGGACCAGAAACTACGATTTCTTTACCATTACTACCCTCATTTTCATAAGATTTAGGCGCCTCTGTCTGATATTCTATTATATAATCTGCGCTTGCAGGAGGGAGCAGAACTTCAACAGATTCTGTATAGTTATTTATCTGTACATCAGAAGAGATATTTGTTCCATACCCTGTATTCTCTTCAACAACATTTCCAGTTAGTCCTTGGAATTCTCTGTAACCTCTCTTTAAGAATTTTATAAAACCTGGTTCATTATTCAAATTTATATTTGCACTCGCCAAACCAGCAATTGCATTTCCAGTTATAATAGAAGAATTCGTACTTGAAGCATTTACCTCAATTTCAACCAAATTACCCCCTTCCAATTTTTTAATTGTGATATTTGATGCTTCTTTAGGCAATTGCACACTTACGCTTTCAAGAGAATCAAAAGAAACATTCTTTTTCCATTTTACCTCTTCTCCAACCCTTATTGCATTTCTCAATGTGCTTATCTGCAATGCTCCAGAACTAATAAATATAGGAAATTCATTGCTTTCAAGACTAATATTTCCAGCATATGCAGTAATCTTCCCACTTCTATAACCACTAAATCCTTCATCAGGACTTATTGTCAGAACTCCAAGATTAAAACTAGCACTTAAATTGGATGCTCCAAAAGAATATTTTTCGGCTCCTGAAAAATACTCATTTAAGTCTATTGAAGCACTTCCATTCTGCGCAATTCTTAATACCGGAATTTCTTTCAGAAGAATTATATTTGGATTTGTTATATTAGCATCAACAACAATAGCATCATTACTTTGCATGTCTAATTTTTTCGTCGCACTTATAATGCTCGTTCCATTATATTCTAATTTCATCAATAAGATGCCTTCTGAAGCAGTTAAATTAAATTTTGCAATATCAATGGAAATCTTATACATATCATCTCCCATATATTCTCTTCCAAATCCTTCCTCTTCAACTTGATAATCAGTTGAAACGCTTAAAACATCATTGCGGTTTTCTAAATTTATTATATTATCAGAAAAAATCTCTCCATTTATCTTGACACTGCCTTCAACTATCCTTGCACTATCTCCTCCTTCAAGAGTGTATATATAAGGTTCTCCTTTTTTCACTTTTTCTTGAATTGTATATTCTGTCTCTGAAATAGCAGAACCTGTAACCCCATAACCAGAATTAACTTTGTCTTTATCCTTTTCCTTGCCCTCTCTTTTATTAGCTTTTTCATTATCTTTACTCTTTTCACTCTTCTCTTCTGCATTTTTTTCACTATCTTTATTTTTTTCATCATTTTTATCTTTTACTTTATTATTATCATCTTCAATAACTTCATCGCCACTTGCAGATTCTTCTTGAACATTATTATCTGTCGCAGGTTCTTGTATATCTTCTCCGTCATTACTGCTATCGATAGTTTCATCAATAGTCGCATCATCATCTCCTTGACTCTCCCGTTGATTTTCATCGATATTCTCTGCATTATCAGAGCTACTTCCTCCAGAACTTCCAGATTTAACTTGGCGAGTAATTAATAATTTAAATTCTACATCGGGATATGTTATTTTCTTCCCAATTATTCCATATCCTTCTCCAGAACCTGTTAAGTCTGTGCCTTCAGCATAAAAATTACCACTCACCTGCTGAATATTCGCTAAATCCTCCAACCTATATTCCTGCTGATTTGCACCATAAGAAACTTTCAAATCGCTATTTGCAGGAATCAACTCTCCTTCTCTAAGCGCAAAATTTAGGCTCCCTTCTATCCTCTCGCCAATTTTATAAACAACGTCATATTCTGATATTACTCTACCTGTATAACTATCATATAAATTGGCCAAAGCAAGAATAGCTAAAAGAATCAGCAATATAAACATAAAATAGTTTGTTACTCTATGCTTTTTAACTGCGCTATGTTCAAGTAATTTAGAATCTGAAATATACCTCTTCTTGACTTTCCCACCCTCTCTGTAAGATTCATATAAATATGGTCCGTAAACTTTTCCATTTCTTTCTATATATTTTTTATGAACCATCAAACCCTCTTTTTATACACTAATATTTATCAAATAAGTTATATAAATATTACCATACACAAAAAATTCTTCCTTCATGTATTTTTTCACAAAAAAAAGGTAGAGTAACAAAATTTATGGATAATTCTGTTACTTATATGGTTTCTTCTTCAGAATTATCTATTAGGGAATTCTGGATAAAGGGTTATATATCTAACAGAATTCCCTATATATTTCATTCCTGCTTATGCCTTATCTCTAAAGCAAGTTGTAGAGTATTATGTCAAGATGCTTGACAGAAAACCTCATCTTTTAAGATGAGGTTGCATCTTGAACATCCTAAAAACGAGTGCCTTTTCAAACTCCACCTTTTAAGGTGGAGTGGCACATCGTTTTTTTGATAAAAGATAAGGTTTGTAACCACTTAAAAATAACACTTATAGATAAGTTTATATAATATCTAAAATCGGTATTTAGATGAGCCTTTTAGAAGATACCTTACTAAAGATAGCACAAGAAAGACAGTTAGGACATTCAACAAAACAAATAGCCTTTCATTTAAGACTTGCGATTGAAACAATCGAACAATATGAACAAGTTTCATAGACTCTGCACATCACCTTTCCAAAGAAAAAAGAACATTTCCAAGCATAGCAAAAGGAATGGGTTTATCACTAACCTCTTTAATATTCCTCTCGCATTACTATTCAACATTCCATCCAAGCATTCTAAAGAGAGAAAGCCCATACTTAGAAGAAATAGCAGACAAAGCAAGAGAAATAATTGCTTGTTCTCAAGTCCCCTTAAAACAAGTAGAAATAGCAGAACTACTTCATTGCCCAGCTCAATATATTGCCCAGTTAAAATCACTAAGAAAAATAAAATTGCCTCCAATGAGAAAAAGAGAAATTAAATACATAGAAAAAGAAGCAAGTAAAACTCCTCCAACCAGAGTATATAAAATGAGGCAGGCACTCTCTATTAGCCCTGCAAGTTTATACTCGCTTGTAAAAAAAGTAGATCTTGACATATTTGAAGAAACGCCTCTAGAAAATTATGAATTAGATGAACTATTTTCTTTACTTAAAACTAATAGAGCTGAAGACTCAAACAATAGACTAACTGAAAGAACCTTTGCAACTCTCGCTCTAAAAGGGAAATCCTCTGAAGAATTAATGCGAAAATCTGGATTAAGTCATGAAGGGGCAAGAATGTACATCTATGGACTAGGGTTACACCCCACAATAGAAGCAATGAAAGAAGAAATAGGAAAAGAGAAATTACCTGCTGGAATAAATAAAAGACTACCCACTAAACCACATTAGTTTCAATTAATTTAAGGTTTGTAGCCCCCAACCACCTGCCCCAGATAGTCGCTTTCGGCGATTATACAAAATTATTATTCAGAAATCAGAGGGAAGGTGCGCGAAAACAGAAAATTATTTTTTAGCAGTCGTTGGTAAACTTTTCCAAAAACCGAACAACTCATCATTAGTCATTGAACTTATAGGTTTGCATTGTTTAATTTTTGTTAATCTTAAGAGGGTACATAAATTTTTACCTCTATAAGTTGATTGAGCTTCAAAAGCTTGTCCAACAATATACCCTATAAGTGTGGGGGCATTCCTCAACGAGACTTGTTCTCTTAAGCCGTTTTCCCATTCTATTTCATAACCTCGAACGCTTATACTTTTCACTTCACCAACTCGTCTATATGTTAATGTAGATCCATATTTTTGAGTATCTACTTCTGATGAAAAATAAGCCCATCTTTCTTTTTGTTCTGGTGTCATTTCAAATGGCCTCATACGCCATAATGTAGCAAATTCTTCTTGTTCTTTCCCCGATAATCGACTTACTTTAATTGCCATATAAACTTAGGTTAATATACAATTTATAAAGCTTTCTATTGTCACTATTTTAAAGAAATAACAAAAAGCACCTTCCCACCATCCACAAACATTAAATTAACTCTACGAAAACTCTAAGTTTTCTCGTCATTTCAGGAGTGTTCCTTCCAGCCAGAATTCTTGGAAAGAATTCTGGTCAGTCACCTCGAAACGAGAAACTAACATAACTAAACATCTAACTAATACTAAACAAAACTAATAAATTTATAAAAAATAAAAAACTATAAATTTACTTCTGAATTCCACCCATCCTGCATACAGTCGTTCCACAGTTAGGGCACTTTCCTTTTGCTATCTTAGTGCCTTTAGAAGTCTTTGATTCTACAGGATTCTTAATATCAACCTTCTTCTTGCACTTAACGCAATATCCTTGTGTTGCCATAATAACCTCCTTTTACTTATGTCTCCAAGAAAATTACCCTTATAAATCTATTCACACTCTATTTTCAATATAAAGTAGTGAAATAGTTAAACTACTTAATGCTAAATTTTATATGAAATTCTACAAACCTGCAGTAATCAGGCAAAGTACAGATGGTTCTTTATTTCTCTCAAGAGAGATCCACATAGTTAAAGGAGGAGATTATAAAGTAGACTATCATCCCTCAGAACCTCAAAGAAAAGAACTTATAGAAGAAAGGATTGAGCTAGTAAAGTCTCTCTGGCATCCTGTTCTACCAAACCTTCGTCTTTCAGGTAGCTGCGCAACTAGAATAATTACAGAAGATTACTCCACAACTCCCAGAGACGTAGACATCGCATTAATAGCAAATGAAGCAGTTTTAAGATTTATGATAAACTCTGCAGCAAAAAGATATTGGTTTTTAACAGAAAGAAGAAGCGCAAAGCTCTGGGCAAGTAGTCAGACTAAGCATTACAGTTTCTTCCCAAGAACTCTTGACGAAATACTTACAAATAACGAAATGGATCAAAATTTAGAATTTACAGGCGTCAATCCAAGCACTCACGAGATAAATCCTAGAGACTCAATAAGAATCTATCTCCATAGACAAAGATGGCCATGTTTATATTCTATTGAAGATGGACTAGTAATTCCAATTGAGTTCTTTACAGGTAGGGAATTTGAAGGTCTGACTCTTGTGAGCAGACAATATCTTATAATGAGAAAAGCCAAAATAATAGAAAGTGAAGAAAGCCAAAATCCAAAGCACCTTGAAGATTTAGCCCTTTTAAACAGAAGCACTTTCAAAAAACCAGTATTAGTATTAAAAGCACAGGGAGGGAATTGAAAATAGAAAAATATAAATAATATGCATACGTACATATACGTATATGGCTAGAATTAAACTAACTTTAACTATTGAAGAGGAATTCTTAAAAAGATATAAAGATTTTTGTAAAAAAGAAGGAATTAACATATCTAGAAGGGTTGAAAATTTTATGAACAATGACATGATCAAAAATGGAGATAAGTAAAATAAATTTTAGCAAATATGATAAAAAAAGAAATATAGTTTTGCCTAATGAAATAACTTCTGAACTAGCAGAACTAATTGGTGTAATGGCGGGTGATGGAAATATCTATTCTAAAAATAATAGATATGAAATGTGTATTACTGGTGATGCAACAAAAGATTATAATTATCACAAAGAGCATATAAAAAGATTATTCGAAAAATCTTTCAATATAAAACCAATAACTAAAATTAGAAGTTTTAAGGATGGAAGACAATGCATAGTTACAAAAGTAGAATCAAAAGCAATTGTTTCTTTTATGACTAATTCAATAGGGCTACCTTTGGGAAAGAAAAATGACATTTCAATTCCAAATATAATTTGTAAAGCAAACAAAGAGATTATTTCTAAGTTTATAAGAGGAATAGCTGATACTGATTTTTCTATACACTTTAAAAATAGAAGCAACAAATATCGTTCCTATCCATTAATAATTGGTAATTTTAGCTCTAAGAATTTAGTAGAGGAATTAAAAGAGCTATTAGGGAAATTAGATTTACACAGCCATATAGAAAAAGGAATAAAATTAAACAAAGAAAAAGATAAACAATACCGAAACTATGCTGTCGTTATAATCGGAAAGAAAAATCTTTTAAAATGGATGAATAATATAGGGTTCGCTAATAGGAGACATTATATTAAATTTTTAGTATGGAGAAAAATTGGATATTGCCCCCCTAATTTAGAGATACAAAAAGGAGAAGAAATATTAAATGATAAGCAGGGAGGGGGAATTGAACCCCCGCGATACTCGGGCTGCAGCCGAGCGCGTTAACCACTTCGCCATCCCTGCATATTTTATTAATCTTAAAGTCTTATTTAAACATTTACAATCTTAAAGCTATTGAAAAGCCAAATTTTAAATATCATCTTTCTGACCTATTATTAAGCTCCTGTAGCTCAGCTTGGATAGAGCGATGGACTTCTAATCCATAGGTCGCACGTTCAAATCGTGTCAGGAGCGCTCTCACCCATTATTGATATCTATGAAATGTCTGTAATGTGTTCCTTCCCCTAACCTCTCTCTTTCCTTAAATTTCAGAACAAACTCTGCAACATAAAACAAAACTACAAGTATAACTACAAAAATAAGAAATGCTATTCCTGTATTTGCTCTCTGCTCTTCAACAACATTACCTGTTATAGAATTATAATCTAAAATAACTTGTTGTATAACTATGCTCCTTGAATCTCCTTCTTTAGCTTCAACAAATAAGGAGACAATTTGAGGTATATTATCTGGAATCTTTATAGATAATGCATATGATCCTTCATCATTTGCTCCTAAAACTACCTTATCTTGTCCGCTAGCATAAACGTTCTCGCTACTATACAATTCATAATAAATATCAAGTTCATGATTTTCTTTAGCTATTTCCTGAATCATATAATCAGCTCTCAACACCTGTCCATCAATATTATATCCTCCCATTTTCAATACAAACTTATCATTCAAGAAACTTTTTTCAAAACTCTCTCTTATTCCTGCGCCAGTAAAACTTTTAAAATAGAAAATATTCACAATAATTGCTATAACTATTATCGCCGTAACTACTCCTAACTTAACATAAAACCTCTTTTTATGCATCACTCCCTCAAGTATTCTTCGATTATAAAGTTTACTTAGCAACCTATATAAAACACATTCTTCTCTATTACATATGGAAAACATAAAAACTACTTTTTTAGGAACTGGCACTGCAGTCCCAACACCTAATCGCCACCATACTGCAATTCTCTGTCAGTTTCTTAATGAAAACATTTTAATAGATTGTGGAGAAAACACCCAGTTACAATTTAGAAAAGCACACATAAGTCCCCACAAGATCACAAGAATCCTACTCACACACCTGCATGGCGATCATACTTTTGGTCTTCCAGGCCTATTTCAAACTCTTGCCATGGGAAACAATTTTATAAAAACTCTCTTCATTTATGGGCCAAAAGGAACAAAAGCTTATATCCAAAACATTCAAAAAATAATAAACGAAATAAAAATTTCAATAAAAGTTATAGAAATTAATTCTGGAGTCTTTGTAGATATGCCTCAATTCAAAATAGAATCCGTCCCCGTAAACCATACTTGTCCAACTTTAGCATATGCAATAACTTTGAAAGATAAAATTAGACTTAATAAAAACAAATTAAACAAATACAAAATTCATCCGTCTCCATTAATTAAAAACCTCTTAAAAGGAAGAGATATAACCATAAACGGCAAAAAAATAAAATCAAAATTAGTAACGTACACAGAAAAAGGAAAAAAAATTTCAATAATTCTTGATACTGCCTTTACAAATAATGCTGTCAAAATAGCAAAAAACGCAGATTTACTTATTTCAGAGTCTTCATTTGCCTCATCAGAATTAAAAAAAGCTAGAGAATCTAAGCACCTTACAGCTTCAGACGCAGCCACAATTGCAAAAAAAGCCAAAGTCAAACAATTAATTCTTACCCACATTTCACAAAGATATGAAAATAATCCCCAAATCCTTGAAAATGAAGCTAAAAAGATTTTTAAAAATATAAAAATGGCAAAAGATTTAGAGATAATCAATATTTAATTAACCAAGTTGAAATATAACCTTTGTATTTCTTTCGAACTTCTTCAGGCAAATTATCATAAGCTCCAATAACCCTCCTACAATTTTTATTTCCACACATACAATTCATTCTCCAATTACTATTTTCAGTCATTTCATAATCCCATAAAATTTCTTCTCCTCTCTTTATATCTTTCATAGCAACAAGCTTAAATTTGCCCTTAAATCCTGAATTAGGATTGCAAGAATATTTGAATATCTACCAAATCCTCCAGTATCTATCCATTTATGCTCTTCAAATTGAATCGCATGATCTGCAACATCTTTAGGTAAATCCAATGCCTTCTCTGCAGTATAAATTTTCTCCCTCCCCCAATCAAATATTATTTCATCTTTTTTAATATCTCTAAGAGCAAATAATCCTTTTCCAATTTTTCCAGTCTCTCTCACTTCTACATCTTTATCAACTATCATAAAATTATTTAATTAATATCCTTTAAAAATCTTAGCAAATAAAGTTACAACTATCTAAAAAACCTTATAAGTTGAACTTACAGGTAAATCAATAATAAACCCAAATTACTTGTTCAGTGAATGAGAAGTTGAAGCAGGTGAAATAAAGATTATAGTATCGCCTCTTAGAAAGGTTATACCTATATTTTTCTTTACTTCTCCATTTTCCAGTTCTTTAGCATTGTCAAGAACTACATTGATATGTATGTCAAACGCCATCAATGTACCGACAAACTGCTTATCACCCTTTAATTGAACAAGAACTTCTTTTCCTTTTGACGCATTCAAAAGGTCTAGAGGTCTTTCAATTTTCGTGGCCATAAATCCCTTTCACTCCAATCGTATTTAAACTTATCGTACAAAAATTTTCACTTTAAAGAAACAAAATCTTTAAACATGAAACTTTGTAAAAAGTGAATGTTAAAGATTTATGAAGGAAATCTTTATATACCATCTTCGTAATCCAAATAAATGAATAGGGGAAGAAAAATCTCAGGCGGAAAATACCACAAACAGAGAAAGAGAAAACTATTTGAAAGACCCAGTCAGGAAAGGCACGCAATACTCGGAGAGGTAAAAAGTAAGAAGTTAAGAGTAAGATCTGGAAAGCTTAAAACAATTCTTCTAAAATCAGACATTGCAAACATAATCATAAAAGGAAAAGCGCAAAAAGCCAAAATTCTAAACGTTATCGAAACCCCCCAAAATAGGTTTTACGCACGTCAAAACCGCCTTCTCAAGTCCGCATTAATTCAGACATCTCTAGGAAAGGCAAAAATAACTAATAGGCCAACCCAAGAGGGACAGATAAACGCTATTTTGATTGAAGAAAATAAATAAATTCTCCGTCGAAAATATAATTTCGAAGAGGATATTGTAAGATAATCGTGAGTTAAGCTTAAATAGTATGTTTTCCTTCAAGTTA
>JBBSYL010000027.1:0-9608 GCA_038045265.1 Nanobdellota archaeon
ATAGAATATTGTGCTAGAGATTTACGAGGGATAAACCTCTAAGGTGACAGTATCGAGAAATAGAAAAGTTTAAAATAGGTATTATGACTAGTTTTAGTATGGGTATGAAGAAGAAAATAAGGAATGCGGGATTGATAGGGTTAGTTTCTGCAATGCCTCTTGTGAGTGGGTGCCTTGCTGCAGCACTTATTTATTCTGCAGAAACAGTTGCAGAAAGCAATGTTGAAGCTGCGAGAATAAGGGCTGGACAGAATGTGGTTCAATCAAATTATGATATGCGCAATAGGCCTTTTGGAGATATACCTTTGGAGCAATTTGATATGAATGAAGTTTGGCAAGCAAAAATGAGACAACCTGGTGGAATAATGTATGTATATGAAAAAGGGTTGTTTTACCAGGGAGCGGAACGAGATATTCTCTTGCCTTATCTTAGAATAACCAGTTTTCAATTAACAGAGCACTTTTTTAATGATCACGTGGCTTTGCAAACAGAAGATCTAGGTGCAATTGGGCTTTTATTTCGTGGAAAGGGGGGAAGAATATTTGCTGGTAAAATTGGACCACTTATAGAAGAACGTAAAACGCTTTATAAGGCTTATAAGGAATTAGATGAAATGCAAGCGGAAGAAAAAGCAAGGAAATTAAGAAATGTTTTTGGAGATGGGAAAGTTCAGGGACAAAGAGGAGCTGAAGAAGCATACCAAAAGGCAAGAGAAGAGGCAAGAAGATTAGCTGAAGAGGCCGCTAGAAAGGCAGCGGAAAGAGAAAGAAAGAAAGAGAAATAATGTTTATAAAGAATGTTTATCTGTTTAGTTAATGATTAAAGAGGGAGCATCTAGGAATTATTATCTGGTTTTTATACAAGTATTTTTATTGATTAGTTTGAGTTTTGTAATATCTATTGCGTTGAAGGACAGTTATGTTGGAGTGGCGAGTGCTACAGGATTAGAGGAGGCCATCTCTGCAGCCACTCAAAAATTTGGTCCAAATACATATGTTACAGAAACTGGTGCTGGAACATATCATGTAGTTGCTTCTGGAGGTCAGGAATATTATTATGGTGGGGGAGAGTTCTTTTCCGCATCCTCTCCTTCTACTCTTACAAATCCTTCAGGATTTAGCTTCAAGGAACTTACTGGGAGACTTGCAACTGGACAGGAATCTTTTGGATTGGGAACTAAAAGTGTGGGGGGTGTAGTGGGCACGTCAGAAGTATATGGGGCATTATTCCAAGGATTATTCTGGGGAGCAGTATTATATGGTGCTGCTAAATTAGTTGGAAGTATGCTTGGATTAAATAAAGATACTACAGATGCAGTTGCTAATTCTGTCCTTGTTGGTGCTGTTGGCGGGGGAATTGTAAAAGCTGCGTTGCTAAAGTTTGGTCCAGGAGGAAATGCTTATTGGGGACAACTAAGTGCTGGACAGTGGGGATTTGTTTCTGGAGTTGGAATTGCAGTTGTTGTATTTTTAATATTATATAAAGATACTAAGACAAAAACAGTTACATTCCAATGTTTGCCTTGGGAGCCTGCACTTGGAGGAAATGCATGTGAACAGTGTAATAAAGATTCATTAAAGCCATGTAGCGAATATAGATGTAAATCATTAGGGCAGGCATGTGATTTGGTAAATAAGGGAAGTGTTGAGGAAAAATGCGTTTGGATAAGTCCTAAAGATGTGAATAGTCCGACAATAACTCCTGATGTGAATGTTCTTAAACCAGTAAATGAAAATTTGCAATACAAACCATTGGTAAGCAGACCTACGGCGATAGGAACTAGAATTGTTAAGGGAGAAAATGGATGTTTGCAGGCATTCACTCCTCTGCAATTTGGATTTACTACCAATGAGCCAGCACAATGCAAAGTAGATTATGAGGCTAAGACATATGAGGAAATGCAATTCTTTATTGGAGAAAATAATTATTATATATTAAATCATACGCAAAGAATGAGATTGCCAAGCCCAATAACAAGCAATGGTAGCGCTGCACCATTATTCCAGAACGATGGAACATTCTCATTATATGTACAGTGCCAAGATGCTAATGGAAATAAGAATGATGATCATTATGTGGTAGAATTCTGTGTAGATAAAAGCCCGGATACGACTTCTCCTTCAATAGAAGGAACAAGCATTAATTCTGGAAGCGCAGTAAGATTCGAAGTTGATGAGGCGCCTATAGAGGTTTATGTTAATGAGCCCGGACAGTGTAAATGGAGTTTGAATGATAGAATATTTGATGATATGGAACATTCTTTCTCTTGTTCGACTGATCCTGGAGAAATAAACGCAAATCTTGCATATACTTGCTCTGGAAATCTAACTGGAATAAGAGATAGAGAAAATAATGAATTTTATTTCAGATGTAGAGATCTAGAGGGAAATACAAATGTGGAGAGCTACAAATTTAGCTTGAGAGGAAGTCAACAACTTAGTGTGCTGTCCACCGAACCTAATGGAACAATATTTGGAAGTACGAATACTGTAAAGGTTGAATTAGCATTAACAACTGATGATGGAGCAGATGAAGGAAAAGCAATATGTTTCTATAATAGTTCTTTAACTGGTGGATTTGTACAGATGTTTACTACTGATGATTTCTCACACAGGCAAATTCAAGAATTACCTGCAGGAAATTATAATTATAATTTCAGATGCATTGATTCTGGAGGAAATGCTGCTGAAACAAATACAAAGTTCAGCGTTTTTGTGGACAAAGAAGCACCAAGAGTTGTGAGAACTTATAAAGATCAAGCATTAAAAATAATTACAAATGAAGATGCTACATGTTCTTATTCTTTACAGAGCTGTAATTTCAATATTGATGAAGGAATAAAATTAGAGTATAGTAATGCAGAGGTAAAGAATCAGTTATTCGCGCCTTGGAAGTCAGGAGTTAAATATCATGTGAAATGTATAGACAAGTATGGAAACCAACCAAGCCCCAATGAATGTTCTGTTATAATAAGTCCAAGAGGAACTGTAGAAACAAGTGACTAATCTGAATGCTCGAAGAATTGGGAGAATTTTTTTCCGTTCTCTTTTGCATTTTTAAGAGAAATTGCCCAATACTTTCCAGTATCTGCTAATTGGTCGGGTCTTATAAAAAGCCAACCTTCTCTGTTAAATCTAACTGCGATTATTGGAGTTAGGCCGAGAGTATGAGAAAAAGTAACAAAGTCGCTTATCTGTTCTCTTGAAATATAAATTGTTGATTTCTTACTTGATTTTGCTTCTATTGTAAAACCATGCCTTCCAATTTTTGCTGCAATTATGTCGCATGGAGAATCTTCCCCCACCCCAGAACCAGCTACACGAATACTTCTCCAACCATTCTCTGTGAACAATTTTACCAATTCACGTTCGGCATTAGAACCCTTTGCTTTGTTGCCCGGCATAATGTAAAATAAGAATTGTGGTTTATATAGTTTTATTAGAAGAATTTTAATAGGCAAATATATATTAATTAATTATGGAAAATATAAAGTTAAAGAATAAATGTGGAATTACTATAGAAGCAACTTTGCAAAAAGCAGATACTAATAAAGAGAGCATTGTAGTCTTCTGTCATGGACTGATGTCTACTAAAAATAGATCTAAGTTAAAAGAACTTGGAGAAATATTTTCTAAAAATAATATTAATTTTATTAGATTTGATTTTTTAGGATGTGGGAATAGTGGAGACTATCTAATATCTGCAAAGGATGAAGTTGAAGATTTAAAAACAATTATTGAATTTTTAAAATCGAAAGGATTTTCAAATATAGGTTTACTAGGAGAGAGTTTTGGAGGGTTAGTTTCATGTCTCACTTATTCTAGAGATATTAAAACGATTGTATTATGGGCTCCCTTAACAAATGCTAAAGTTCATTATTTATGGAATGAAAAAAGAGAAATTATAGAAAAACAAGGATATGTTGAGGTTAAAAAAAGAGAGAAAATACATAAGTTATCAAAGGAATTCTTTATGGAAACTAATTCGATAAATCAGGAAAATATTTTGTCAAATATAAAATGCCCTGTATTAATAATTCATGGTGATGAAGACAAAACTATTCCTCTTGAGCATTCTAAATCTGCTATGAAATATCTCTCGAAAGACTCAATACTTGAAATTGTTAAGGGTGGAAGTCACTATATTGATGAATTTGATGAAACATTCAAATTGACTATTGATTGGTTCAAGAAAAATTTGTGACAAATAAAAATTTTACAAATCTTTAGCCTGTAAGGTTCTTCTTCCATTCAACTTCGCCCTCTGTGCAGCTTCTTCAAGAATTTTAAGAACCTTTTTATTCAATGCGTCCGGAACATCTGCTGAAACAGACAATTCTGGAACTGCTGCTTTTATCTTGCTTTTTATTATTAAGTCCACCATTATTTTTTATCTCCCGTTTTTTCTATTTTTTCAGGGCGCATGAAAGGAAAGAGGATTACGTCGCGGATTGAATCTTGTCCTGTAAGAAGCATTATCATTCTGTCTATACCCAAACCAACTCCACCAGTTGGAGGCATTCCTACTTCTAATGCATTTACAAAATCTTCGTCGTATGGGTTTGCTTCATCATTTCCTTTAGAAAGCATTTTTTCTTGTTCTTCTAAAAGTTCTTTTTGTTTTATTGGATCATTTAATTCTGAATATGCATTTCCCAATTCTGCGCCCATGCAAAATGGTTCGAATCTTTCTATTAATCTGCATAATTTATCGCTTCTGTGTATTTTACATAGGGGAGTAGTTTCTAAAGGATGGTCTATTATGAAAGTTGGCTGTTCTATTTTATCTTCGCAGAAATGCTCGAATATGGACTGAACAAGCCACCCCCAACTATCTCCCTTAACCTCTACCTTATTCTCTTCTATGAAATCTCTTAATTCTCCCTCATTCATCTTTGTTATATCTATCTTTGCGAATTTTTTTATTGCTTCCGCCATTGTTAGTCTTGGCCAAGGTTTTTTGAAATCTATTTCCTTGCCTCTGAAATTGATTTTAGTAGAGCCATTGACTTTCTTTGATACGTGAACAAAGATATCTTCAAACAGCTCCATCATATCATTGTAATCTGCATAAGCTTGATATATTTCCATCATTGAAAATTCTGGATTATGCCATCTATCTATGCCCTCATTTCTAAAGTTACGTGCAATTGTGAATACTTTTTCATATCCTCCAACAATTAATCTCTTCAGGTATAGTTCTGGAGATATTGCTAAGTACATGTCTATATCTAACGCATTTAAATGAGTTGTAAAAGGCTTTGCAGCGGCTCCGCCATATACTGTTTGCAAATATGGGGTATCTACCTCATTAAATCCCTTAGATTTTAGAAACTCTCTTATTGCATCTATAATTTTTTCTCTTTTGTCAAATGTAGCCCTTACTTCGGGACTTATTATCAAATCAAGATATCTCTTTCTATATCTCTCTTCCTTATCTTGTAGGCCGTGCCATTTCTCTGGAAGAGGAAGTATCGACTTTGAAAGTAACTCCAAGTCTTTTACAAGTACTGAAAGCTCTCCGCGCTTTGTTCTAAAAATTGGTCCTGAAACGCCTACAAAGTCTCCAGAGTCTATATATTTCTTGAAGAATTCAATTGTTTTACTATTTGTATCTGGATCCTGAAAAACTAACTGTATTTTTCCAGATGAATCTTGCAAGACTGCAAATATTATTTTTCCTATATCTCTAATTGCAACTATTCGACCAGCTATCTGTGCTTTCTCTTTGGCTTTTTGTTCATTTTTTAGTTTTTTGTGAGATTCTTGAAGCTCTGCTGCGGAATTTTTCTTATCAAATTTATAAGGATAAGGATTTATCCCATGCTTCCTTAATTCATTTAACTTCTTTAGTCTTTCTTGAATTATTTGGTCTTCTCTACCCATTTTAAAAATTAGAAATCGGCATTTAAATAGTTAATTAATCAGAGAGTCAATATTTTGAACTCTTTGAATCCTTGAAGATGTTCTTGCTTCTCTTCCACACTCCTTATTATGGAATGTTTTGGACCTTGTTTGCATATTTCTATCATCTTATTTACATTATCAGATTCTCCCTCAAGAAATACTTCTGCTCTACCGTCCTCTCTTAAATGGAAGAATCCTTTTATATTGTTTTTTTCTGCATGTTCTTTTATGAATTGTCTGAAAAAAAGACTCTGCAATGCACCTGTAATGTATAATCTTATTGCTTTTTTCATTATAGAATTTAGAAAGGACAGTTAATATATTTTACTTTATTGATGCTTTCAACTCCAGCTCTTGTTGTCTGTGTTGCCTTTTGCTGTCCATCTCAAGTTCCCTATTATTGCTCTCTTCCACCAATTGGAGATGTTCTATTGACTTCCAGCTCCCTTTCAATAAGTTTGCTACCTGTTTATCTGCTTCTAACGGACTTCCAACAAAAATTCTCCCTTGCTCAGAAGCATCTATTATTGCAACTTCGGGGATCTTGCATCTTATTATATCGTGGATTGCATATTTAATGGGCTCTTTCCTTATCTTATTCTTCACTCTGGAAAACCACCCCTTATAATATGAAGCAGGATATGCACCGAGCATGTTCGCTATTGAGCCGGAAATCTGAGTTTCCACATCTTCAGATAACTTTGGTAATGAAATAACCATGCTATCAAGAAGTATTTTTGGATAGATTATCGCTTCACTTGACATAAAGTTCTTGCTCTTTATCTCAGTAAATTCTGTATTATTCAAATCTACTAGGCTGACATTATACTTTTCGGCAAGCCTTTTGTAATTAAGCTCTGTAAATAAGTCGTGGGTCTCTCCACCCTCACTGCCTTCTGCAATGAATATCTTTGTTCCTTGATTTGCCTGCGACTTTACGAAGGATAATACTGCTTCTACAAACTCTAGAGAGGTATTGTTTGTTTTACTGTAATTTAGGCAAGGTTTTAGAACTATGGAATCATATTTTTTTATCTCGTTCTCAATTTTTACTAGTTCCAAAAGCTTGGGAACAGATTCTTGATAAGATTTGAATTTTATAGATACCACTTTTGTCATAGGAATTTTAGAGAGGACTTGCTTTTAAATATTATGATGATGATTTGCTATCTTCTCTTCTGTCAAGCTCATTATTAACAATAGCTATAGTTTGTGATGCAAAGTAGGTTTTGGGCCCTATTGAAACAGGCGTACAGATAGATTTAAGCCGTTTTAGCTCTTTTGCAGGCAATCCAAGATGGTCTCCAATAATAAATACGGGATTTTCTCCTATTTTGACTGCTCTTATGTCTTCTCCTCTTCCATCTAGAATGTATAAGCTCTTTCCTGAATTATTCAGTTCATTTGCTAACTCTAAGAAGCCTTTTTTCTCTATCCAATAACCTGGGAAGACTTCATTTTTGGCCTCTGGCTTATATTTATAGAGCATTTTCTTTATAACTTGAGAGATATTACTTTTATTTAGATATATTTTGTCCACTCCCGTCTCTCCTTCCGTGACAGGCATTAATTCTAAATGCCTTGGAGGATTTGGGGGTCCAGCAAATATTAAATGCATCTTAACATCATTCCTAAAACTATGGCTTAGAAAGAAAGAGGCAATTATAGAATGAATCGCGATATCTAATCTTCCCGCTTTCATTAGGTCCTCTTTTATCATATTTCCTGCGGTCGGCGCAGAACGCGAATAATAAATTAATTCTCTCATATTGGAATTAATTTATTATAAGTTAAAAACCTTGTTATCTTCTTGGCCTATGGTCATCTGTCAAAAATCTGTTTCTTTCAATAACATTAAACCCTTTTGTCTTATGATTATAACCTTGTTGGGAACGTACGAATTTGACCTTTTGTGCAAGAGACTCTTCATGAGATTTTCCTCCAAATGAAGTATATGCTTTGTTAATCGTTGATGTTTGGTAATGTATATCTGCTAAACATAAGGGCATTGCTAAAAGAATCATAAATCGTGTATAATCTTGCCAATCCATGAAGATCCCATAAAGAGGGCATTTATTAAAGTTTCTAATTAAAAACACTTAAAAAGATTAGCTAATTAGTTGTGATATGTTTGACGCAAAGGAGCTTTTACTTTCTTTAATTGCACAGCCTGTGCTAATCTCTATAATCGCGGGAGTATTTGGAGAAGACTATGTTTTGTTTTTGATGATTTTATCTGGAACAGGGATAATCTCTTTCTGGAAAGTTGTGATATTTGGTTATATTGGGGTAGTACTTCACGATACTGTGGTGTATCTTGCAGGAAGGTCTGAGATGTTTGGCAAATTATTTGCTAAGAGAGAAGAGAAGGCTAAGAAGAAAAAGAAAAATAAGTGGCTTATGAGGTTAGGACAAGGAGGTTACATTTTGCCAATGGCTTTATCTAAGTTTATTTTTGGGACAAGGGTCTTTGCTACGCTTTATGCCTCTCAAAAAGAGAAGAATTTTATGAGATACTTTATGATAAATTTAGGATTGGTTCTCCTTTGGTTTGTGGTTATGGCTCCTGTAGGCTGGTATGCTGGAAGAGGTTTTACAATAATTCTTACAATTGTTCAGGGCATAGAAAAAATATTTGTTATATTTGTAGCCTTGGTTTTAATATATTTTATTATAAACTTTATAATCAAGGCATTTATGAAGAAAGATAAATAGAAATTAATTACAGACAAATTCTGCTCTTGCAATTATATCTCCTTCTTTTACTGACTTATATATTCCTAGAAATCTCTCTTCTAAAAAGAGGCAGAATTTTTCAATTTTTTGAATACCTTTTTCATTGATATCTATTTCCATTAAAGGTTTTCCTGTTAAGACTTGCTTCAAATTGGACTCTTTTTTTAATTGAATTACTGGAAGAAGAGTTGAGACTATCTCTGCAGGAACTAACATATCTCTTAATGCTTTATCATTTCCTTCTTTATATTCTTGCAACGCAGAATCAAATTCATATAAATTGTATATCTTACTTTCATCAAATATCCCTGCTTTTGTTCTTCTTAATTCTAGCATATGTGCTCCACCAATCTTTTCTCCAATGTCATGAATTAATTTTCTTATATACGTACCTGCTTGAACTTCAGTTTCAAATAATATATCTTTACCATCTTTCTCTAAAATATTAAATGAAACAATTTCTCTTTCCCTTATCTCTCTTTTTACTCTTGACTTCTTAGGAGGAAGTTGCATTATCTTTCCTATGAACTCTTCTATTACTTGCTTCAACTCTTTTTCATCTATCTCTTCATGAATTCTCATTATTCCAACGTATGTTTTATTTTTGTGCATGAAATAATCTGATAATTTACAGGCTCTGCCTAACATTATTGGTAAAACTCCAGTTACTTGTGGGTCAAGGGTTCCAGCGTGTGAAGTTTTATTTAATTTAAGCTCTTTCATAAGATAGTGAGATACTGAAAACGATGTCGGGCCAGTTGGCTTGTCTATGTTTATTATTGAAAACTTGAGTAAGTTTTCTGTGCTCTTGCTTTCCTTTATTTTATCTAAATCCATAAAGTTAGGAAGAAATATAGCTTAAAAGCTTAACTTATTTATTATCTCTTGGATATTAAACACATTTATTCTATGATACTGTCACCTTAGAGGTTTATCCCTCGTAAATCTCTAGCACAATATTCTAT
>JBBSYL010000028.1:0-3029 GCA_038045265.1 Nanobdellota archaeon
CCGAACGAAGTGAGGATTTGCCGAAGGCAAAAGCTTGCTGTGGGGAGGTTTCACTCATATTGAGATCCTTATCTTTTAGGTTTATCATTTTATAATCGCTTTCTATTATTAGTTTTTTATTTTGTTTTACATCTGCTTCTGCTTTAATTAGGAAGATTATGAACGAATGGATGACCTGTTTGTTTTTTATTACATGCTCATGAATAATCGACTTTATTTTAGGCCTTTCTATTTTTATGTTAAATTTTTCTTCCATAATTCTCTTTGCTCCTTCTTCTATCGATTCCCCATAATTAACCGGCCTCCTGGAAGACTTATTTTTTCTATGTAGGGTCTTTTCTTTCTTGAATATAGGAAAGCATGTTTATTATTGCCTATATGTATAAGAATGACTGGAAGAGTTGCTTTCTTTTCTGAAATGTATGGAATAAGATGTTCAAAATTGTCTGCTAATTTGTAGTAATTTTCTTCTTTTATTAGCTTTTCAGATTTTATTAGTTTGTTTAAGTGGTATGAAAGCTTGTTTGACCTTTGCTTTGTTTCTTTTTCTATCTGACTAAATGAAAGCTTTTTGTTTATTGTAAATAAAGAGAGTATTGTTTTTTCCATGTTAGTCAACTTTTTTGAGCAATGTTTTAAATATAAAAATTAATCGGTGTTAGAATGAACATACCGTATAATAAGAATTTAGTGCATTATGTTACAGTGACTGTGATTCCTGTTAAAGAGGGAAAATATTTGATTGCTAAGAGAGCAGTATGGGAGAAAGCATTTCCTGAGAAGTGGACTGTTCCTGGAGGTAAGTTCGAAGTTTTAGATTATATTTTACTTCCTAAAGATACAAGTGAACAGTGGTACAATGTGCTTGAAAATATGGCTAAGAGAGAGATAAAGGAAGAAGTTGGATTAGAAGTAGACAATTTGGGATACGTTACAAGTCTTGTTTATTTAAGAGATGATAGTGTGCCTTGTTTAGTTATAAGTTTGTATGGTGAATGCAAGTCTGATGAGGTTAAATTGAATAAAGCTTTAACAGAATATAAATGGGTGGACTTAGAAGAAGCTAAGAAGTATGATTTAATTGAAGGGATATATGAAGAATTGGAAATTCTTGATAAGCATTTGAAAAAGGGCGAGAAAATGATTTGGGGAAAGGCTTAATAATATATATTGATAATTCTAGTTATGGAGATAAAAGAGTTTTGGAAAAGTTGGAAAAATAAATCAAAGATTGAAAAAATAGCAATAGAATCTATTTATCGAGCGGTTGATTTTCTTTTTGAGAGTATTCCTAAGGAGAAGATAATTTCTGTTTACATTAAGGGTAGTTTTGTTACAAGGGAAATGACTAGAAAGAGTGATGTAGATATTTTACCTATTTTAGATAATAGAAAGACTATGCAAAAATTGAAAACTATTAGGAATAAAAACAAAGATATGTTGAAACCTTCTGAATTATTGCCTATGTCTTATACGGAGTTTAAACAAAAGAATAGGTCTTGGGGCAGAGCAGACACCTTTCTAAGAGATTTAGAACATCATGCATGGATTTATGGTAAGAAATTATCAAATTTAGATTATCCGATGAGGAAGTGGGTTGAAATGTTTGAAGAGGATTTTATTATTTTATAATCGCTTGAGATTATTTGTTTTTTATGCTTATTTATATTTGTCAATTTTATATCTGATTTTGATTTTGCTGTTACTAAGATGAGTATAAAAGAAATTAGTAGATTTTTATTTATCGAATGTCCATTTAATTTAAGGAATTATTTTATCGTTGATAGCATTTTTAGAAGAGCATATGGGCAGAGTATTGAAAGTGTTCAAAGTCCTTTCGATAGGTAATATGGCTTTGAGGAGAATTAACTAACTACTTTAAAATTAAAATAAAAGTATAAAAATAGTTATCATATATTTATCTATGGAATTTAAAATAGATAAGGATTTTGCACTGTTTTATGGAATTATGCTGGGTGATGGGTGTTTATGTTTAGCTAATAGAAAAAATAGAAGAACTAAAATGAAAGTAATCACTATAACTGGCTCTTCAATTGATGATTTGCCCTTTTTCCAGAAGGTAGTTAGTCCAATTTTACTAAGATTTAGAGGTAAGGAAACAAATATCAAATTTAGGAAAGATTGTAATGCGATTGAATATAATTTTTCTGATGAGAAGTTATTTGACTTTATTTCTAGGGTAGGATTTCCCATAGGTAAAAAAATAGATAGATTATTTATTCCAAAAATATTCTACGATTTAAATTTAGTTAGGTATGTTGTTGCAGGATTTTTTGCTACAGATGGAAGTATTGTCTTGACTAAAAATCCAAATAAATACTATCCAAGATTAGAAATTCATGTTATTTCAAAGATTTTACTTAAGGAAGTTCATGATTATCTATTATCTTTAGGTGTGAAAGGAGCATTTTATCGGTGCAAGAGAAAAACAATTAGTTTAGGGGCATATAGAGAAGTACATCAAAAATATCGTATTCAAATTAATGGTTTTAAGAATTTGAATCTTTTCAGTGAGAAAATAGGGTTTGTTAATCCTAAATATCAAGAAAAGTTTGAAAAGTTTTTATTGTATGATAAATATTATAATTCTCTTTCTTTTAATTTTGAAGGCATATCACTTAAAGTTGCTAAAGTAGAAGCTAATGATAACTTTGAAAAAGAAATGGCACTGGGGAGAATCGAACTCCCGACATCCTGCTCATGAGACAGGCATTCCTCCACTGAATTACAGTGCCGTACTTTGAAAAATAAGAGGATTTATAAGTTTGTTGGATTTGATATTGATAAGATGGTGTTGGGGAATATTACTGAATTTCCGGTTGGACTTGTGGGAGAAATAGGACAGATAGCATTGTGGTTGCAGGCCATAGGGATTGTGGCAGCTATTTTAATTCTTGCAGAGATATTGTCTTTTTACTTTAATGCAAGAAGATATGCTCAGTTGATTAAGATAAAAGAGGATATGAAAAGAATAGAGAGAAAGATAGATAAGATTTTGGGAAAGAAGA
>JBBSYL010000028.1:3129-11743 GCA_038045265.1 Nanobdellota archaeon
GATGACAAATATTTTTGAAGTTACTGTCAAGACAGGAAAAATAAAGTTAGCTAAATGGGAAAGAAGAGATGACAAATATTTTTGAAGTTACTGTCAAGACAGGAAAAATAAAGTTAGCTAAAGAAAGATAATTAATATGTCAAGAATTGTTTTTTCTTTTTCACGAACTAAAGTAAGGAGTTTACGAAAAAAACAATTCTTGAGCATGATCAAGAACCATACTTATTTTAACACGCCATACACTTTAGTGTATGGTTCTTGACAATTATGTATATGTTGTCCTTTGACGTCTTGGGGTGAATTCTTCTTCTGCTTCAACGACTTTTTCCTTTATATGTCTTGGGTTTTTCTGCATTCTTTTTAATCTTGCGATGTAACCCGCTATTTTGTTTCTAACTGGTATGCTTGGCATTGAGTTTGCTAGAATCTTTTTATTATGCTCAAATGATTCATTGAACGATTCAGAGGTTTCTCTAAGCATCTGTTTTGCCGCTCTTTTAACCATTAATGATTTTATTCTTCCCACAGAATAGTTGTTGGAAGGGGGGTTTTTAAAGCTTATTGGTTTAGAAAATGAATGGGGTGGAGTATTGGAATTATCCTTGCATTTGTTGCAACTATCTGTTGGGGTTTTGGAGATTTTTTTATACAGAAATGTACAAGGAAAATAGGAGATATTGAGTCTTTGGCTTTAATAGGGCTAATAGGGGCTATTGGACTTTTGCCTTTTGTTTGGAGAGATTTTTCTTCTTTATATTCTCCTTATGGATTTGCTGTTTTAATTTTGCTTGGAGTAATTACTTTTGTTGTTGCTTTGCTTAATTTTGAGGCGCTAAAAAAAGGGAAACTATCTGTAATAGAAGTTGTTTTTGAATTGGAACTGCCAGTTGTTATAATTCTTGGTTTTATCTTTTTTGGAGAAAAACTGCCATTAGTTCAATTTTTTGTTATTGGGTTTATCTTTTTGGGGATTATTTTGATGACTTTGAAGGAGGGATTCACCAAAAATATGTTTAGCCATCTCGAGAGAGGAGTATTTTTGGGGATTATAGGAGCCGTAGGAATGGGTTTTATTGATTTTCTTACTGCAACATCTGCAAGGCAAGTTAATCCTTTAATGGCTATATGGGTTCCGTGGATTATTTTTACTTTAATGTGTTTTTTTGTTCTATTTAGAAGGGGAGGATTTGGAAAGTTTGTCAAGGATAGTTGGAATTTTAAATGGATTATTCTGTTCATGGGAGTATTTGACACTCTTGCCTGGCTGGCTTATGCGTTTTCTACCGCGGGGAATGAAATAGGGATTATAACCGCAATAACTGAAAGTTATCCTGCGATAGGGCTGTTTTTAGGTGTGTGGATAAATAAGGAGAAAGTGAATTGGCATCAATATGTTGGAGCATTTATTGCTATTGTTGCTAGTATAACTTTAGGGTTTATGGCTTAAAAGGATTTTTAAAGATTAATCCTATTAAATGTATATGAAATTGTCTAAGCTTAATATTTGTCTTTTACTTTTATTCTTTTTAGTCTTTTCAGTTTATGCTACAACAGGCATTCATGAAATCGGACACGGAATGTCCGCTGTTTACTATGGATGCAGTTTTTCAATGAGTTATGTAGGATTTCCTCTTCCTATCGGAATAACTTTTTGTGAGGGAAATGATGCCTTTTTTGATTCCCTGCCTATAAAACAAATTAACTGGATATATATCTTTGGTCCATTACTTGTGTCTTTATTTGGTATAATACTACTTTTTTTCTTCCATATTGATAGAATAAGAAATGATTTAGTGCTTTCTCCACTTGTTTATTTTTTGGCATTTTTCTCTTTAGCTAATGGCTTTCTCCAGTCTATTAAAAGTAGTGATTTGTTTGGTTTAGTACATAATGGTTTTAATCCAATGTATTCTTACATATTCGCAATAATATTGTTTTTGATTATTATTTATTCTATATTTATTTTTAAGTATGTAAAAGAGGCGATGTTTTCTGGATTTAGTAAAAAAGAAAAGAAAATGGTAAATATTTTATGGGTGGCCTTTATTATCTTTTACTTTGCAGTTTATTTCTTATTATTTGAAATAATTTAGAACTTCAACTTTTCAAACTTTACTAGATTGCGATAATCTTTTATAAATTCAAGTGCTTTTTTATCAAGCTCTCCTGGAGCCATGAACAATGCGAGCATTTTATCATTTTGAGCCTTATGTAGAACATGTGTGAGGTCTTCTTCTTTGACTTTCTTTTTGTCTTTTGCAATCAAAAAGTATTCTTGTTTTCCAAATGAATCGTTTATCCTTATTTTTGCAAGGAACTCTTTTGTTTTTTCTTCTACAATATGAAGAATTTCAATATCTTTTGCCGAAAGATAGTCTTTGAGATTAGTTAGAAATTTTGAATCTGCTATTTTTGGTTTATTTTCTTTTATTCTCTTTGTTTTTTGTTCAACTGCTTTTTCTTGTTTATCTTGTTGTATAGTTGGTTGCTGAGATACGGAGATATTTTCTGTTATTTTTCCTTTATTTTCTTCTTTTTGTTCCCTTACAGGCATTTTGATTTCTTTTTTTTCTAATGTTTTATCCTGTTTTAACTGATTGTCTGTGGCAAGAGAGTTTAGCATTAATTCTACTTCTATATCTGGAATGAAAGTATATTTCCAAAATATTTTTTGTTCTGTACCAATTGTGGCTCTGAAGGGCAGTGCAAAGTCTTTTATTTCCCTTATTGCGACCCTTATTGCTGGGAGCAATTTTTCATCTTCAAGAATTTTATGTTGCTTTATGAGAGAAAATGCTTCTTGTTCTTTTTGGTTTAGATATTGGGTGAATTTTTCGAGCATTTGTTCTTGACCTCGAAGAAGATATAGTGGAGAGCTTCCAACCTTTAGATGGGACATTATTAATTTTTGTTCCCTATACAGTTCTGAAAGAAAAGCAGAGGCAAACAGGGGGCTTGTGCGAGCGTCTTTTGCTATATGAATTGGCAGACTTGGGCCTACTCTCTTTATGAAATTTATAATGTTCTCTTTTGTTCTGGCAAGAGTCTGGGCATCCATCACCATATTTTTTCTATAATGACGATTGTTATAAATGTTGTTGTGATGTGGATTTTTAAGTTTTCTTCCAAGATATCTCGTAATAGCTTACAGAAGATTCGGAATCGACTATACCTATAAGGAGTTTTTTCTTGGTTGAATGGGCGACTCTGTTTTTTGCAGCGAATTCATGCCAGTTGAATTTATCAGATTCCTGAACCGTGTGTAAGAGCCAGGAAGAGTGGGATTCTCCAGGTTTTACGCCTCTGTCGTAGACTCTGAATTCTGCTCCAAATTTTAAGGCAGTTTTTAAAATATAACCTTTTTTTCTTAAATCTCTATAAACGGCATATTTAGTTTCTAATTTTTTGTCTCTTTTCATTAGTTTTTCGGTAAGATCGTCAAAGGATAATTGTTTTTTTCCAGAGAGGAGATTGGCCTTTCCATTTTCTAAAATGTATAATGCTTCAAAATCAGAATATTCTACTTTCCCAGCTTTCTTTTCCCCAAAAGATGATTTCTCACGAAGAGAAAATGCTTCCTCAGAATTTGAGAATATTTTTTGACCTGAAAGGTGAAGAGTTATCATCTTAATATTTGTTAAATGCAATATTTAAATAATGCTCTTTTCTATAAAACTTATGGGTTTTGGAGATTTGTTCTCAAAGAGCTGGAAGGAGTATAAGGGTAATTTTAAACCAATATTTTTTCTTATGCTTATATTTGTGGGGATACCTTTAACGGTAGTAAATATTTATGGTGCTCGATTTTTTATAGAAAATAGAGATCTATTGCTTAGTTTGCAGAACGCTGAAGGAAGTGTTGTTGCAGGGCAGCTTTTTTCGTCTTCTCCAGAGCTTGTGTTCGCCTTGCTTGCCCTGTCTGTTATTTCAATTCTTCTTTTGATATTTGTGCAGGCAGGACTGATTGAAGTAGGTATGAAAAAAGAGAAATATTCTTTTAAGGAAATTATATCCGGAGCTAAAGGAAAATACTGGAAATTTCTAGGTTTTATTATTGTTCTTGCAATTTTCTTGGTCTTACTAACCATTTTATTAATTATTCCAGCAATAATCTTTTTGGTTTATTGGATTTTTGCAACCTATATCTTATTTGAAGGCAAAAAAGGCATAATTGGATCATTGAAAGAGAGTTTTGCTCTTGTAAGGGGAAAATGGTGGAAAGTTTTCGGGTATTCTCTTCTACTTTTAGTAATCATCATTGCTGTAAATTTTGTATTTGGATTAATCGCTTTACCGGCCTCCCTGGATAGTGGGTTTGATCCTATCGAATTTTCTGAGGGAAGCTTTAAGCTGGGAGTGGTTCTTTCTATAATCTCTAAATTTTTGGGTAATTTGTTTGCTATACCTTTTTCAATAATCTTCTATAAAAATTTCTATTTTAGCTTGAGAAAGAAAAAGTAGGATAGGTAAACTTTTAAAAGCGATCCTTTCTAGTTAAAGTTATGGCAGATGATTACGGAGATTTTGAAGAAGTAGTTGATGAAAATATTAGCAAAATATCTGAAGAACCTCTTCCAGAAGGGATGGTCAGAGCGAGAATGCCTAAAGGAAAGGAACTAATAGGAGTTATAGTGCAGAGATATGGAGGGAATAGGATGGATGTTAAGGCAAGTGATGGAAAAAGTAGGAATTGCAGAGTGCCTGGAAGATTCAAGAGAAGTTTATGGTTAAGGCCAAAAGATATAGTTTTGATTGTACCTTGGATAGATGATAATGATAAAGGAGATGTAGTGTACAAATATAATCCTGGTGGAGTGAGCCAGCTTAGAAGGAAAGGAATGCTGAACAATTTGAAGGTAGAGTTCTAATAAAATCTATTAATCTCTTATGCATTGATATTCTATGGATGCAAAAGTGCTAGTTAAAGTAACTTTTAGAAATATTTCTTCTAAGCTTATAGAAAGGACTGTTTATTTGGATGAAAGGCAATATGAGCAGGTTAAAAGAATGAAAGAGGCAGGAGATGACAGATATGTTGCCAGTTATTTGGAAGCGTTGGCTGAAATGCAAGAAGAGAAACAATAAATTTAAATTGACAGTTTGATGAGTATGTCAATGGAGAAGGAAGAAAAGGGAATTGATTTTTCTGCCCCTAAAAATTCTTTGAATTTTGGGGCGGAGAGAAATATAGATTTCTCCCGTATAGAAAAGAAGTGGCAGAAGAAATGGGAAGAGAAGAAAGCATTCGTTGTTGATGAAAAGAGTAAGAAAAATAAATATTATGTTCTAGAAATGTATCCTTATCCAAGTGCGAGTTATTTGCACATGGGGCACGTAAGAAACTATACCATAGGAGATGTCTATGCAAGGTATAAGAGGATGAAAGGATTTAATGTTCTTTATCCTATGGGGTATGATTCCTTTGGATTGCCTGCCGAAACTGCTGCTAAAAAAGAGGGTATCCATCCTAAGAAATATACTGAAGACTCTATAAAGAAAATAATGGTTTACCAGAAATCTCTTGGGAACAGCTATGACTGGACAAGGGTTATTGCAAGTCATGAAGAAGATTATTACAAGTGGAATCAGTATTTCTTTCTTAAATTATTTGAAAAAGGGCTTGCTTACAGAAAGAAGGCACCAGTAAATTGGTGTGAAACTTGCCAATCAGTTCTTGCAAATGAAGAAAGTGAAGGGGGAAAGTGTTGGAGATGTGGAAATGAAGTTGTGAAGAAAGATTTGGAACAGTGGTTTTTCAAAATTACAGATTATGCTGATAGATTGCTTGATGATTTAAAAAAAATAGAGTGGCCTGAAAAGATAAAAACTATGCAAGAAAATTGGATCGGGAGGAGTGAAGGCGTTAACTTTATTGAAAAGGTTAAGGGTATGGATTTGAATTTTGAAGTCTATGATTCTATTCCTCAAACATTTATTGCACAAACTTTTACAGTAATTGCTCCAGAACATCCATTTGTTGAGAAACTTGTCAAGGGGACTAAATATGAAAAGTCTGTAAAAGAATTTGTTGAAAAAATAAAACAGAAAAAATCTAAAGGAGATTTTGATGTTGAAAAAGACATAGAAGGAATCTTTACTGGAAAATATGTTGATAATCCTTTTGGAACTGGAGATTTGCCAATTTGGGTGGCTAGTTATGTTTTAGCAGATTATGGAACTGGAATAGTGAATTGTAGTGCACATGACGAAAGAGATTTTGCTTTTGCTAAAAAGTATAACATTCCCTTGAAACTTGCAATGTTGCCTAAAGACGAGAAATTTGCTAAGAAAGTTAAAAATTTTGAAGTTTGTCATTATAAAGACCCCGAAGGAATAATACAAGAGCCAGTAGAGTTCAAGGGTATGACTTGGAAGGAAGCTAGAGAGCCAATTATAAATTATATTGTTAAAAAGAAAATTGGAAAGAAAGTTGTGCAATATAAGTTAAGAGATTGGCTTATAAGCCGACAGAGATACTGGGGAACTCCGATACCTATAATCTACTGTGATAAATGCGGAGTTGTTCCTGTTTCGGAAAAGGAATTGCCAGTTAAACTTCCTGAGAAAGTTGATTTTAAGGTTGTAGGAAATCCTCTTAATAGTGTTAACGCGTTTATTGAAGTTAAATGTCCTAAATGCAAAGGAAAAGCAAGAAGGGAGACGGACACTATGGGGGGTTTTGTTGATTCTTCGTGGTATTTTCTTAGATATTGTGATAATAAAAATAAGAAGGAAGCGTTTGATAAGAAAAAAGCAGAGTATTGGATGCCTGTTGACCAGTATATAGGTGGAGCAGAACACGCAGTTATGCATTTAATGTATGCAAGATTTTTTATTAAAGCATTAAAAGATATGGGGATTGTTAAATTTGATGAGCCTTTTAAGAAATTGTTCAATCAAGGAATTTTGTATAAAGATGGAGCAAAAATGAGTAAAAGTAAAGGCAATGTTGTATTCCAAACAGATATTTCAGAAAAATATGGGATTGATACAGCAAGATTATTTTTAATGTTTGTTTCTTCTCCTGATAAGCAGATGGAATGGAATGATGAAGGAGTTGTAGGAGCATATAGGATAATAAATAGGCTTGTTGCTTTGTCTAGTAAGATTAAAGGAAAAGCTGATGAGAAGGAAGAGCATAAGATAAACCTTGCAGTCAAAAGAGCTAGTGAAAGCATTGAAGTGTTTGATTATCCAAAAGCAGTGATAGCCATTACAGGATTTATTGATAAATTTGCTGAAAGCGTATCAAGAGAGGGATATGAGAAATTGCTTAAGATGATGAGCTTGTTCTGCCCACATGTTGCGGAAGAGATGTGGGAGAAGATTGGAAATAAAGGTTTTGTAAGCCTTGCTGACTGGCCTGAAGCTGATGAAAGCAAGATAGATGTGAAATTGGAACAGGATGAGAAGAATATTGAAAAAGTTAGCAACGATATTAATAATATTAAGAAGATGATTAATAAAGAGAACCCTGATGTATATCTATATTCTATCCCTTCGGAAGTCGACTTGTATAAAAGTAATGCTAAAGTTATAGGGCAAATCTCTGGAGCCAATATTGTTGAAGTTTATGCAGTTAATGATAAGAATAAATATGACCCTGAGGAGAAAGCTAAAAAAGCAAAACCTGGAAAACCTGCCATATTTATTGAACCCGCTGGAGGAGACGTGGCTCGCTGATCCTATATTTAAATAAAAAGTTCTCGACGAAAGGTTAATATGTATAAAGTGACACTAAATTTTACAGAAGGGAAAAGTAAAGCCCGAGTAACTATTTTCTGATTACTCAGTATTGTGATTTTTCAGTGACTCGGTATATAAAGTTAGAGGCGAGCAGAAATATAGATTTATCTTTCATTTTATATTTAAATAAGAATTGCTGAGATATGTTATGGCAACAAAAGAGGTTATCCCAAAAGCCAAGAAAACTGTGCAAATAGTTGAGAGCCAAGAGTTCATCGATGCCTTGTACAAGATTTCCCCGCAGGAAAGGTTTGCCATAGAGGCGATGCGCGGGGGAATAAGAATAGGACAGGAAGCTTAATCTTTCTTTTTTTCCTTCCCTTTTCTTTTTTGATTAAATTTAAATACTATATATTTACAAAGGTTCATGCTTAGTGGAATAGAAATTAGAAAATTGACATCTGAAAATGAAGTTAAGATTATTTCGCATTTAAGAGTAGCTCATCTTATGGAAGAGTTTGGTAAGAGATATGATGAAGAAAAAATTAGGGCAGAGTTAATTGAATGGAGAAATCAAGGAAGGGATTTTTGGAGGGCAGATTCAAGACATTTCAATGTTGGTTATTCTATAGGACATAAAGAAGAAGGTGGAGGATATTATGCAGATGCTGTTTTTGTTTTAAAACGTTTTAGAAGAATGAAGATAGGTAGTGAGTTGGGAAGAATACAAGTTGAAAGGGCGAGAGAACTGGGATGTAATGTGATAAATACGCGTGTATTAGGGGAGAATAAGCCAAGTATAGGCTTTCAAAGGAGATTAGGATTTGAAGTTTATGATTCTGGTGGAATTTGGTGTACACGATTAGTGCTTAAGATACTGTCACCTTAGAGGTTTATCCCTCGTAAATCTCTAGCACAATATTCTATC
>JBBSYL010000029.1:0-3375 GCA_038045265.1 Nanobdellota archaeon
AAGATTTAAATATATTGGTTGGTTTAGTGAATCATGAAAGGTATTGCTTTTAAAGTAGTTGGATGGTTACTTGTGGTTTTAGCTATTCTTGTTGGTCTTTCTGAAGGTTTTTTGTTTCTTCTCTCTGGATGGGGGATATGTGGAGATGCTTATAAATGCAATCCTATCCAATTAATATTTAGTGGTTCTCCTAATGCTTTAGTTGTTGTCGGATTAAATGTAGCATTTATTTTTGCATTAATTAGTGTAATTTTAATAGCCTATACAAATTTTAAATTGGCTAAAATTATTAATGAAAATGAAGAATTTTCAAATAAAGGAGCATATTTAGTTTCTACAATATGTGCTTTTCTAAGTGGTGTTTTTGCCATTTCCGGGTTTTTTGAAATTATAAGAAGTCCTTATTTTCTATTAATTTTTAATATAATTGTTTTATTTATCTCAATTTATTTTGTTGTAAGAGTTAAGAGACTGTCGATTTAAAAAGATAATAATATATTTTGATTAGTTTTATATACAATGTTTTACTATTTGTTATATGAAATACGATGAATTCGTTGAGGTGTATGAAAAATTAAGTTCTGTTCCTGGAAAATTAGAGAAAGCAGATATATTATCTGAATTTTTGAAAAAACTCAAAGAGAAAGGAAAAAGTGAATGGGTTTATTTATTGAGGGGGGGAGTCGTACCTGAATATGATTCAAGAGAATTTGGAGTGTCTGGTCAGTTAGCTATAAAAGCACTGCATAAAGCTTATGGTGTAGATGAGAAAAGTATAGTTACCAAACTGAATAAAATAGGAGATATAGGTTTAGTTGCTGAAGAGTTGGCTGATAAAAGAAAACAGAAAGGTTTGTTTAGTGCAAAATTGGAAACTGCAAAAGTATTTGATAATTTACATAAAATATTTGATGTTGAAGGAAAAGGAAGTGTTGATAAAAAGATGCAGTTGATTGCTGAATTGCTTTCTTATGCTAACGGACTTGAAGCTAAGTACATAATGAGGACATTGCTTGCAGACTTAAGAATAGGGGTTGCTGGAGCGATATTAGTAGATTCACTTGCTAAGGCATTTTCGCATGATGGGGAAGGAAAGAAAAGAATACAAGAAGCATATGATTTGGCTAATGATTTTAGGGTTGTTTTTGATGCAGTGGTGAAAGGGAAGAAGGCCCTTAGTGAGATAAAGATGGTTCCAGGAGTACCTGTAAATCCATTGCTTGCTGTGAAGGCAGAGAGTCTTGAAGATGCATTTAGAATTTGCGGTAGGCCTTGTGCTTTTGAATACAAATACGATGGATTTAGACTGATGATACATAAATTTGATGGGAAAATAGTATTATTTACAAGAAGATTAGAGAATGTGACTAAACAATTTCCAGATGTTGTTGAAGCTGTTGAAAAATATGTTAAAGGAGATAGTTTTATCATTGATTGTGAAGCAGTAGGATATGAGCCTAAAACAGGAAAAGCCAGACCATTTGAAGCAATTTCACAGAGAATAAAAAGAAAGTATGAAGTTGAAAGGTTGATAAAGGAATTGCCTGTGGAATTGAATGTGTTTGATGTTATTTATTATGACGGAAAAAGCCTTATAGATGAACATTTTATTAAAAGAAGAAAATTGGTTGAGAAGATTGTCAAAAAGAAAGATAAGGTTATAACTCCTTCAGTAATTAAAATAATTAATAATGAGAAAGAAGCGCAGGAATTTTATGAAAATTCTTTAAAGGCGGGTGAAGAAGGAGTTATGATAAAAGCTCTTGAGGGAAGATATCAGCAGGGAAGAAAAGTTGGATATATGGCCAAACTTAAACCAGATGTTAATGATTTGGATTTGGTTATTGTTGCTGCAGAGCATGGAAATGGTAAAAGGGCGGGCTGGTTGACAAGTTATATTGTGGCATGCAGAAAGGGAGCCGAGTTCCTTGAAGTTGGCAAAGTTAGTAGCGGATTAAAGGAAAAGAAAGAAGAAGGAACTAGTTATGAAGAAATGACCGACATGCTAAATAAGATAAAAACAAAGGAAGAGGGAAATGTTGTATATGTAAAACCTAAAATTGTGGTATCAGTTACATATCAAAATATACAAATAAGTCCGAGCTATAATTCAGGGTATGCAATGAGATTTCCAAGGATTAAACATTATAGGCCTGATAGAAATACGAGCGATATTGCTACATTAAAAGATATTGAAAAAGTCGCTGAGAAGAAATGAGGCAGTTTTTTAAATGAATAAATGATATGAAATATATGGAGAAAGCGATTAGATTAAGGAATAAAGTAAACGGATTTATTTATCAAAAGTTGCTTAAGAGAATATTTTTTATGTTTGATGCTGAACTGATGCATAAAACATTCATTAAATTTGGTAAATTACTTGGAAGTAACGTATTGACTAGGGGCTTTGTTAAATTGCATTATAATTATCAAAATCAGATGCTTAGTCAGAAATTACTTGGAATTAATTTTGAAAATCCTGTAGGTTTGTCAGCTGGTTTTGATAAAAACGGGGAAATAATAAGCGTTATTTCTGATGTTGGCTTCGGTTTTTCAGAAATTGGAAGTGTGACTGCTCTTAGATGTAAGGGGAATCTGGGGAAAAGACTTGCAAGAATTCCTGAAAAGAAGAGTTTATGGGTGCATCTCGGATTGAATAATAATGGATGTGATGAGATTGTTGAAAGGTTGAAAGAGAGAAAGTATAAGATTCCTTTTGGTGTGAGTATTGCAAAAACAAATTGTGAAGAAACTGCAGATGATAAAATTGGAATTGAAGATTATATTTATTCACTTAAAAAATTTAGCGAAATGGATATTGGCGATTATTATGTTTTGAATATAAGTTGTCCTAATGCTTATGGGGGGCAACCATTTTCAAGAGTTAAAGCTTATGAAGCTCTTTTGAAAGAAAGCGATAAGTTGAAAATTAGAAAACATATATTTGTAAAGATATCCCCAGATTTAACTAAAAAGAATATTGATGATATAATAAAAATAAGTGAAAAACATAAGGTTTCCGGTTTTATTGTTTCAAATCTTACTAAAAAGCACGATATGGGTAAGGGAGGATTATCTGGAAAGGTTGTTGATGAAAAATCTGATGAAATGCTTTCTTATATTTATAAGAAAACAAAGGGAAAATATATTTTAATTGGTGTGGGGGGAATATTTTCTGCTGAAGATGCGTATAGAAAAATAAAATTAGGAGCTAACTTGGTAGAATTAATTACAGGAATGATATATCAGGGACCTGGACTGATTTCGGAGATAAATCAAGGATTAGTTGAATTGTTAAAGAAAGAGAGATATAGAAATATTAGGGAAGCTGTTGGGAAGGGTGTGAAGTAAGCTACTATTTTGTGATTAATATAC
>JBBSYL010000030.1:0-56517 GCA_038045265.1 Nanobdellota archaeon
AAATTAGATAATAAATATTATTGATGAGCATTTACTCGGAAAAGCTCATCTACTGGAAGAAATTATTTTTAAAATTATCTCTTAACCATAGTATAAACTTTCCTGCCTAAATATTCTTCAGTTTTCGCAACATTCTCAAGATTTACATTTTAGTCAAAAAGGTAATAGAACTAATTTTATATAAAAATTTATAAATGGAAAAATCTGCCCTTGATGAGATGAAATCTGAAAAGAAAGATTATATATTAGTTACTGGCGGAGCAGGATATCTTGGAAGTGTTTTAGTTCCGAAACTTCTTGCAGATGGCTATAAGGTCAGGGTAATTGACTGCTTTTACTTCGGGAGAGATTTTTTAGACAGCTTGAAAAATCCTAATTTGGAAATTATTGGAGGAGATATCTCTCACCACGAAAACTTTGAAGATTTATTCAAGGGGGTAGAGACAGTTATCCATCTAGCGAGCATTTCCAACGATCCTTCTGGAGATTTAGACACTAATCTGACCATTCAAACCAACTTTCTTGCAACAATGTCTCTTGCCAGAAGAGCAAAAACGGAAGGAGTTAAAAAATTTATATTTGCCTCCTCATGTAGTGTTTATGGAGCAAGCGGGGAAACTATTTTAGATGAACAATCTAGAGTTGGGCCGGTAACATTATATGCGCTCTCAAAATTGCAAAGCGAAGAAGGCCTACTAGCTCTTGCTGACTCAAACTTTTCGGTGACAGCGCTGAGATTTGCCACCCTCTTTGGTCATTCTCAAAGAATGCGTTTTGATTTGGCTATAAACGTAATGGCTAAAAGAGCAATACAGGGCAAAAGCATACTCCTTTATGGAGAGGGTCTGCAATATAGGCCATTTATTCATGTGAGAGATGTTTCCAATGCTATAATCAAAGTTATAAAAGAAGATACTGCGATAACAAACAGACAAATATTCAACGTGGGCAATGAAAAACTGAACTTCATGATAAAAGACCTTGTAGAAAAAATAAAGTCTTTTTTTCCTGGCATTCCTGTAGAAAGAGTAGAGGGAAATAAAGATAATAGGTCTTATAAAGTCGGCTTCAAGAAATTTGATAGAATATTTGATTTCAAGCCGGAATTTGGCGTTGAAGATGCACTTGAAGAGATAAAAAGAGCGTATGAAAAAGGAATGTTGGGGGACATGGATTCTCAAAATTACTATAACTTAGAGATTATGAAAAACGTAGTCAGAAGTCCTTTAGTGGCCTATAGTTTGGCTTCAACTGCCTGGCAGGATAAACTTGGTGAATTAAATGAAAACAATGGCAATGTAGTTGCTGGAGCGGACAAGGGTCGGCTAAAATGCAAATCATGCGGATATGAAGGAATTAAAAGATTTCTTGAATTGGAAAAAATGCCTCCAGTAAATGCTTTTATCAATCCTAGAGAGAAAGAGGAAATATATTCTTTAGAACTCTCTTACTGTCCTAATTGTTTTCTTGTCCAGCTTGAGAAAGTGGTTCCTCCAGAAAAATTATTTAGGAACTACCTTCATCTATCTGCCGGCTCCCAGGCCAATGTAACTTATCTAAATGAAGTGGCTGATACTCTTAATAATAGATTTAATATAAATAAAGAAAGCAAAGTTCTTGAAATTGGTTCAAATGACGGAACTCTCTTGAGTTTCTTTAAGAAGTATACTAACAATGTTCTTGGGGTTGATCCTGCAAGAAACTTAGCAGGCATTAATAAAGAAAAGGGAGTGGATTACCTTGCTGAATTCTTCAATACATCCAGTGCTTCTGATGTAGTCAAAAGAAAGGGAAAATTTGATTTGGTTGTTGCATTAAATGTAATTCCTCATACTCCTGATGTTATTGATTTATTAAGAGGCATAAGACTTGTAATGAAAGATGCTGGAACTCTTGTAATGGAGGGAGTTTATGCATTAGAGACAATATTAAAAGGACAATTTGATACAGTTTATCATGAACATGTTTATACTTTCTCTCTTCATTCTCTAATCACCACATTTGCTATGGCTGGACTTACAATTGTTGATGTGGAGAAAATTCCTACACAAGGTGGTTCGTTAAGAGTATTTGCAATGAAAAGTGAGCATGCAACCAAAATTTCAGAATCTTTGGGAGGTTTGCTTGAGGAAGAGGACAAGGCGGGACTGACAAATCCAGAAACTTATGACAGAGTTACCTTAAAAGTAGATAATTATAGAAAAGAATTTAAAAGAATTGTAAACGAAGAAAAAGGAAAGAACGGAAAGTTAATTGGATTAGGGGCGCCTGCCAGAGGGATGGTCATCTTAAATCACTGCAAAATCGGTCAGGAAGATATAGATTATTTGGTTGATGACACAATTTTAAAACAAGGCAAAATTGCTCCTGGGGTCCATATACCTGTTAAATCTTGGAGCGAACTTGAGAAGGATGACAAAAAGGCGTATATTCTTTTATCATGGAATTATAAGGATTCTTTTGTTTCAAGATTAAAGAGTCTCGGCAGACCATGCAGAATTATAGTGCCTTTTCCTAAATTAGAGGTAATTGAATTTGGCTGATTTAAACAGGATTTTAATTTCTGGCGGCGGTGGAATAATTGGTTCTAATTTAGATTTTGGCTTTAAGCCTAGCAAGGAAGAGTTTGATGTAACAAATCCTGACTGCATAAGAAAAGTATGCGATAAATATAATCCATCAGGAATATTGGGGCTGTCAAACGTAGATCTCAAATCCTGTGAAGCAAATCCTCTGTTGGCGTATAAAGTTAATGTTTTTGGAGTTTATAATCTTGCTAAGGAATGCAGGAGGAGGAGAATTCCTTTTATTTTAATTTCAAGCGGAGCAGTTTTCAGTGGAAATAGCATGAGTTTATTTAATGAAGATAGCCCCCCAGAACCATTGAATATCTACGCACAAACAAAATATCTTGCAGAGATACTTGCGTTAGAAATTTCAGAAAAAAATCTAATTTTAAGGACGGGGTGGGTTTTTGGGGCTGGGAATAATTCAAATAGAATAAATCTCTTGGACAAAATGATTAGCCTAACTGCTGAAGGCAAAAAGGTTAGAGCAAGCAACGACCAATACGGCTCTCCGACTTATGTTAAAGATTTGGTAGGCGAGCTAAAAAGGATTATTTCTGAAAGCAGTTCTGGAATATATCATATAGTCAATTCTGAAAGAGCCTCTGCTACGGATTTTATAGTTGAAGCTAAAAACATTCTAAAAAGCAGTTCAGAAATAGAACAAGTGAGCGCTAAAGAATTTAGTTCTGGAATAGTCAGATCCCAAAGTGAATGCTTGATTTCAAAGAAAATCAATCTTAGGTCCTGGAGAGAATCTTTAAGAGAATATCTAAAAAACAATAGAGATTTAAACCCTCTTTAGATAGCACTAAGATGAAAAAATCTTATACTGAAAAAATTCTACAGAGAAAAAAACTTATGTTTGCTTTCCTGAACAATTCTACTGAAAAGGATGCTTCTTACCAGAACTATTATCTCCCGTTAAAGAAATTATTTGGAAAAACTGTGCTATTTGACCCGCTAAGAGAAATGAATCAGACTGGAAAGAAAAAAATGGAAGAGAAATTTATCTCCATTGTAGAAAAAGAAAAACCAGATTTTATTTTTATTGATTCAAGAGGAAATGAAATAACTTTGGATTTTTTAGAGAAAATAAAAAGGATTTCAAAAAAAACCAAAATACTATCTTATACCGGAGATGATGACAAGGACTTTGGCACCTTGAAGAGATATCATGCCCTGTTCATGGACTGCACCTTCACTGCTCAGCCACACTATCTAAATAAATATAAGAAAGATGGAGTGAAGAATGTTTTATCGATTATCGGAGTAAATACTGAAGCCTTCAAGCCAATCAAAACAAAGAAAATTTATGATGTTGTATTTATAGGAAAGGCTTCAAGAGAGAGAGTTAAGACAATTAAGTTTTTAGTTGAAAAGGGTGTGAAAGTAATAGTTTTTGGAAGTTTATGGAATAATTACCCAGAATTTAAGGATATCTGCAAGGGCCATATAAACTCAAATGAGATGCCTAATGTAATAAATCAGACAAAGATAAGCATAGGGCTCTCAAAGAATAAGCATGGTGTCGCAGCATTTAAGTGGAGAACCTTTGAGATTGCCTCATGCAGAGCCTTTAGCTTGGTTGACTATTTTGAAGAATATAAGAAATACTTTAAAATTAATGAAGAAATTGTAATGTTTAAAGATGAAGAAGACCTTGTAGAAAAAATAAATTATTATCTAAAGCATGAAAAAGAAAGAGAAAAAATAGCTAAAAATGCATATAAAAGAATTATAAAAGATTATGATGTTTATAGCGAATTTAAGGAAATTTTCAAAAAGATTATAGAAAATCCAGACAAATTTTCTCAAAGATTTCCAAAAGTTAAGGGAAAGACTGCTATTTTAACAGGAGAGCAAATGAGCAAGAAAAATGAGGAAATTAAAGGAATTATAAATAAATTTGATTACATCTCCTTTTCTGATGACAAATCTTCCAGTTTAGAATACAAAAATTATCTTCAAGTCCTCTCTCTTGAAAAAACTGGAAAACAAATGAGCATCTGTGATTATTATGTTTATGATAAATGGCTTGGAGATTATCTAACCACAGATACTTTTAGAGCTTATGAAATACTTGAAAAGAATAAGTTTAATCAGGCAATAACAATAAATCAGATGGTTATAAAGAAAGACTTTTTCATGAATAATATAAACAAATTCAAATCTATTTTTGAAGGAAAAAATATTGACATCATAAACGAAAAAAATGCCTGCTTTGTATCAATACCATTAGTTCGACTCAATTCTATAAGAGATGTAGATTCAAAAACATTTTCTGAGTTTTATCATCAGAAGAATTTTCTTTCTGAGATGTTTATCCTGCTGAAAAGAAAAAATCTATCTTTCGTATTTTATCTTTATAGACTTTTAAGTGTGGCTGTAAAAAGCCCTCCCCTAAGAAGTTTTTTAATTAATACTGCAAAAATAGCTTTAGCTAAAAAGTCTAAATTTTAACAGGACTATTAATTTATAAATAGGATTATACTTCTTCGATTATGGATAAAAAAGACAGCGATTTGAACAAACCATTGAGATTTCTTGTAAAATCATCTCTATTAATTTTCGTTGCTATTATATTATCAAAAATTTTAGGTTATGTTTATAGGATGGTAGTAGCCAGATACTATGGTCCGGAAGTTTATGGGCTACTTATCTTATCATTCACAATCTTCGGATGGTTTGTCATGTTTTCTCAACTGGGAGTTGGGGCGGGAATTTTGAGGGATGTTTCTTTTTACAGGGGCAAGAAAAAAGAAGACAAGGTTTCTTTTATAGTCAAGTTTTTTATTAGCTTTCTGCTAACTACCGGCATTATAGCTGGCGTTATCCTCTTCATTTTCAGCGACATTATTGCAGAAAAAATATTTTCCAACAGCGGACTTTCGATATTTCTCAAATTTTTTGCTTTTATGCTACCTCTTGCGGGATTGAGAACAGTACTTTCCATTCTCATGCAAGCTTATGAAAAAATTGAGTGGCTTACATTCCTTTCAAAAATATCTGATAATCTTATTAAATTTATTGCTTTAGTTGTTTTAATATATTTTGGAATTGGTTTGATAAATATTCCTATTTCTTATCTTGTTGCGGCAGTCATTACCGTTCTTATTTCTTATCTTTACTGCAGGACGTCCTTAAAAAAAATATTTAGCATGAAGCCAAAGAAAGATATTAAAATAATTAAAGGTATATTCAGGTATTCTTTGCCACTGATATTTTTCGGAGTATCTATGTCTCTTATTACTCAAGCAGACTCTTTTCTGATAGGAATTTTCAGAAGCGTGAAGGAAGTAGGTTTTTACAACGCGGCTGTGCCGATTGCTTTCCTTTTAGAGATTTCTGTAGATTTATTCGGACAAATGTTCTTCCCAATTGTCGCAAAAGAATATGCAAGAGGCAATATAGATTTGGTAAAACAACTAAGCCAGCAAATTGGAAAATGGGTTTACATAATAGGTCTTCCACTTCTTATACTATTTCTTATCTTCCCAGGAGCACTTATTAAAACTTTCTTCGGAGAAGAATATCTTGTTGCTGTAAATGCATTAAGGTTTCTTTCTATTGGTGTGATGTTTATGTCTATTTTTGCTATATCCAAGATACTGCTTCTGATAAGAGGAGAGTCAAACCTCATATTTAAGGATACTCTGATTGTGCTTGTTCTTAATATAATATTAAACCTTCTGCTTATTCCGAAATATGGGATAAATGGTGCTGCTGTTGCTACAATGGTCTCTTTCATACTATTGGGGCTAATCTTCGCATTTCAATCGTGGAAATATCTTAAAATAGTCCCATTAAGGAGAAAGATAATAAGAATAAGCATTGTTGCCTTAATTCCTTCTGTCATTCTGCTCCTGGTTAAAAGACTTATGGAAATTAACTTTATAACTCTGATAATAATAGCAGTTCTTTTCTTACTTGTTTATTCTATCCTTCTTCTGCTTACAGGATGTTTAGATAGAAATGATAAATTTGTTCTAGATTCTATAAAGAGGAAATTGTTTAAAAATCAATCGAAACTGCCTGATGAAAAGCAAAGAGCCATGTATAGTGAAAGACATAAATAATTGAACAAAATAGTATGTCTTTCCCTTGATGTCAAGAACATAGTTCTTGAGCACACAAGATTTGTAATTGCAAACAAATCTTGATGTAGTCAAGACCCAATCTGTTCAATTTTCAAGGTCTGTGACTATAATTTAAAAATAATCTTTCCAATTTTTTATATTCCAAGACATAGCCTTTAGTATGACCAGAGAGGCCTCAAATTTTCCCTTAAAAAAGAAACCCAGAGATTTGCCTAAATAAATTAAAGATAATATTAGTAAATGATAAATTTTACTAACTCCTTTATTGTGCTTTAAAACGTACCTGAGCCGATTTTTATAGGCATAATAAATCCTAAAGGAGCTTGTTTTCTTTAAGGATTGAGATACAAAATGCCATACTTTTGCTTTAGGGTTCACCAGTATTTTGTATCCTGCATCTTTTACTCTTCGACAGAAATCCACTTCTTCATACATTGCAAAAGTTTTTTCATCAAATAAACCTATTTTATTTAAAACAGATTTCCTAATCATACCTAAGCAAAAGTCTACTTCAAATGGCTCTTTCTTTATGAATTCTTTTATATTGCTTCCTGTTGCAATTTTATTGAATTTTCCCAAATTTTTGTTTATCTCCTTGTGACCGAGCATCTCTATTTTATCTGTTCCTGCAAAAAGTCTTGCATATCCAACAACCCCTATTTTTTTGTCTGAATTCATTGTATCTATAAGATGGGTGAGCCAAGTTGGGTGGACAAGCATATCCGTATTCATAATTACTACGTACTCTCCTTTGCTTTCTTTTATGCCGTCATTTACCCCTCCTGAAAATCCGTTATTTAATTTATTGGCAATAACTTTGACCTCTGGAAATTTCTTTCTAACCAACTTTACACTATTATCATGGGAATTATTATCTACAAAAATTGTTTCATAATTTGTGTATTTGGTTTTTCTTATCGAATTCAGCAGGCCTGAAATATATTGTTCACTATTATAATTAACAATTACTAGGGATATTTTTGAACTTGATTTCATCTTCTTTATTAATCGCAAGCTTGCAATTTAAACCATGCGGATGTCTTGTCTATAATGTCATCTAAAGAAGCTGTTGGGCTCCAGCCTATCAGTGAATGTATTTTTGACGTATCTGGAACTCTTTTCATCATTTCCTCAAATCCTGCACCGTATGCTTCACTATATGGAACATAAACAATTTCAGATTTGCTTCCGAGCTTTGCTTTGACTCTCTCTGCTAATTGTCTTATTGAAACTTCTTCCCTGCTTCCTATATTATATATTTGTCCTGCTGATTCATCCATTTCAGGCAATCTAACCAAAGCAGAAACGACATCGTCTACGAGACAGAAACACCTTGACTGCTCCCCAGAACCATAGACTCTTATTGGCTCATTATTTAATGCAGCCACTATAAATCTTGGAACAACCATCCCATAATGTCCAACTTGTTTTGGACCCACCGTGTTAAATAATCTTACAACTATTGCTGGTAGGCCTTGCTCTCTGTGATAAGCAAGAGCAAGATGCTCATCTGCAAGTTTTGAGACTGCATATCCCCATCTTGAATTGTGCGACGGACCTAGAACTAAATCTCCATTTTCTTTGAATGGCTCACCATTAATTCCTTTTCCATATACTTCAGATGTTGATGCGATTAAAACTTTCTTTCCTTTCTTTGCAGTATGCTTAAGAACTATTTCAGTGCCTTTGAGATTTGTCTCAAGAGTTCTTATAGGATTCTTTACCACTAATTCAACCCCTACTGCTGCTGCAAGATGATAAATAATATCTGCCACATCTACTCTTTCTGCAAGAAGCTTTTCATCATCTTCTATAGCAACAGTGTCGTGAGTGAATCTATCTCCAAATTTTTGCCTTAAATGCTCTATATTTACTATTCTTCCTGTTGAAAGATTATCTATTGAGAAAACTCTATGCCCTTGCTCCAGTAATTTCTCTGCAAGATGGCTTCCTATAAATCCTGCTCCTCCTGTAATTAGATAAGATTTCATGAAAACATTATATACAGGGGCTTTTTAAAGATTTATGGTATTCTGCTCATAAATTCTTTCTTCTTGGTACACAGAGCAAGTCTATATAATTTCTTTTCTTAACGGATGCTTCTGCCAATATTTCCCCAGGAGTTATTTCTTTGCTGATTTCTCTTCCAGAATATATTTTAAAGTTTGCATTCATCTGCCTTAAAAATTCCTCTGGATCCTCTCCACTTCCTGATATTCCCACAGGCCAAAATTCCAAAAAAACAATTGGCTTTTTATCTTTAAAGAATTTTTTCCCTCCTTTAAATAAAAGGGCCTCGGCACCCTGAGTATCTATTTTAATAAAACTTATTTTTTCTTTATTCACTCTAAAAAAATCGTCTAAGCTGATAGATTCAATCTCTACCGATTCCCTATTTTCATCTGAAGGATAAATTCTATGGTCTCCTTTATTCCACTCTGAGAGATACAATTTTATCCTGCCGGTCTTATCACTTACAGCCTTCTTAATAAAAACGACATTTTCGTATCTGTTTAACTTAGTATTCTTAACCAATGTTCTAAAATTGTCTCCATCAGGTTCAAAAGAATAGACTTTGCCTTTTTTGCCGACCAATTTTGCAAGAAGAAGAGAATAAACGCCTATGTTTGCTCCTATATCTAAGGTTATTTGTCCAGGCTTTACAAAAGCCCTCATTACCTTAGCGACCCTGCTTTTTTCAAAAAAGTCTTTCTTTTGCGACAACCCTAAAGAATCGTTGCTGTCTGGATATATTTTGAATCCCCCAATATTCAAGTGTCCTGCAACTTTGGTTTTGGTAAGCTTACCATAAATTTTTCTAGCAAGAGTTGACTTTCTTATTCCCGCCTTTATTAAAAGAGATGCCAGCCCAGATTTTTTTAACGTTGATATTAATGCGTTAATCATTTTTTTACCTTAAGTTCTACGACTATATCTACTGCAGTAAAAATATAGGCGAAATGCTTTTCATAAAAACTGGGAAATAATTTAACAAACGGCCTCATAAAGAACTTGAAATGAGAGAATGTTATTTTTACTGATAATGGCTCAAAATAACTTGTTAAATTTGGGTGATAAAAAGTTGCGTAATTGAAGCCCCTTCTATGCTCTATATCCCCCCAAACATTACAACTTGAAAAGTGTGGCGTTCTAATAAGTACCCTTGCTTCAGGCTTCAAAATTCTGTGAATTTCCAACAACTTGGACTTTGGATCGTCAAGATGCTCTAAGATATTTCTCAATAGAGCAAAATCAAATTCATTTTTCTTAAATGGATAAGGGGTTTTATTCAAATCCAAAACCTTATCAACTCCTGGAAATTTGATGTAATCTACATTGACGTAACCTTTCTTTATATCTCTCCCACATCCCAAATTTAGTTTTTTCATTTGTTCTGCATCCCAATATTCTATGAGAGTCTTATATGCAGGGGCTTTTTTAAAGTTTTATGTGTTAAAACATCTTTGCAATCTCTGCCTTAATCTTTTCAAAAATTTTATCATTAATCGTCCCAATTTTCATTACAATAATATTTTTCTCAACTGCAAAAATCTTGTCTGCCCTTGCTCTGCTCGGCTTTAGTAGTTTTCCAGAGGACAAATCTTCTTGATTTAAAATTATTGAATACTGCTCATTTTTAATGACTGTTGTTAAAGGTATTGCTATGCAATCTGCAGATTTTCTGTTAAAAATATCATTAGAAACTATAATTGCGGGCCTTACTTTTGAGCTCTCTAGATTAGAAAATGGATAAGGCAACAAAACTATTTCTTTCTGATTAACTATCATTTTTTATTTTTAAGATAGGAATTCCAGATTTCATCAGATGAATTATCCCAAACCTCTTTTAATGATTGTTCATTAAACTTTAGAATATCTTTAAAATCGTCCTGCAATTTTTGTTCCACTTTCTTTGATTTCTCGAGAAGAATTTTATTATCTATTTCTATCATGACTAGCTCGTCTCCTTGACTAATTCCCAAACTATCTCGAATAGCTTGAGGTATTGCTATTTGCCCTTTCTCTGAAACTTTTATTGTTTTCATCATTCTATTATCTCCTTATATAAGTAAGAATTTTCTTACTTATAAATATTTCGTTTGCGTTTCTAATTCCTATAAACTGGCTTTAACAGACCAGAGAGCATTCCAAGCAAGCAGATAAATAGATAGGGCGGGTAGCAGAAAATTAGTCTAATATCTTTGTAGAAGATTGCTTTTTTAAGAGTTTGATAGATTATTGGAAGAATTGCTATGATAATCATTATCAATGAGAGGGTTCTTGAGAAAAATAGTGAAGCTATGAACAGAGCTATCGCTATGATTGAGAATGAGAATTTTATTTTGAAAGATTTACCTTTTGGATTATTTACTAAAGAACTACCAATCCATTTTCTTTTTCCATAGATTTCTTTTAATGCACTATCTACGTCATGATCGAATATTGCATCATCTATCCTTTCTCTTTTCAACCCTGATGCTATTCTATCATCAGAATATCCTTTTTTAGGGTCAAAGCCAGGAGTTTTGAAGAATGTTTCTGCTTTTATTGCTCTGAAAACTCCAGATTCTAATGCATGCTGTCTTATTTTGTATGTATCATTAAACCTGCATCTTGCCCAGACGCTTTTAGGATTTGCAACAACCCAAGCACCAATTGCAGTTTCTGATTTATTTTTTATTATAGGATAAATAAGTTTTTCAAGATAATCTTTACGGGGATATTCGTCAGAATCTACGAAGACTAAAATTGAACCTTTCGCTTTCTTTGTTGCAAGATTTTTTGCTGCCCCGGGGCCTTGCCGTTTCTGTTGAAGCAAATGAATATTCTTATTTTTTCTTTCAAACTCTCTTACTACAGAAACTGTAGAGTCTGTGGAGCCGTCATCAACAACAAATATTTCTATATCTTTTATGGTTTGATTCAATAACGCATTGAGACATTTTGATATTTTCTTCTCTTCATTGAATGCAGCTATTATAACTGAAATTAAAGGATTTTTCATAATTGGATTTGATGAAGATGTTTAATAAATATTGCGAAGGTTACTTCTGCTTATTACATCAGAATATTTAAATAAGCTAAATCTTAATTATTATTTATGAATCAAAAAGCTATCGCGGTGAAAAACTTTAAGATTCCTTCACCGAAAGAAATAAAAGAAAAATATCAAAAGCCAAAGGAGAGAGAAGACATTCCTGCATGGTATATTCACAGGCCCGTTTCTAAATATCTAACTCATTATCTTCTAAGAATATGGCCGACAATAAATGCAGAGTATATCGCATTCAGCACGATAATCTGGGACATACTAACGGTTTATCTAATTTACACCCAGCATTGGATTTGGGCTGCTTTCTTTACTTATTTCCATGTTGTTATAGATTCTATGGATGGGGAAGTTGCCAGAATACAGATGGATGCTGGAATTCAATCTAGAAAAAGAGGTATTTTCGGCGGGTTCTGGGATTCTATGATGGGTCTTATCGCATTCCCATTCGTTGTATTTGCTACAGCACATTTTATGGGGCATACGATAGTTGGAGTCTTTTCAATGGCTCTATTTTACATAGTTGTAGCTGCTTCAGCATATACTCATGTTTGGTTCCCAGAAAGAGCCAGCGTAAGCAAGTCCTTGCAATCAAAGATTAAATCAATAGGCGGAATAAAAATAACTGGGCCGATAAGCTTTGACTCTACATCACAGAAAATGCTTATTGCTTTGGCACTACTCTTCCAGACCACAATATTCCTTTGGATATTCATGGTTGGGGCTGTTGTAGCAACAATAGCTAGAATGATTTTATATTCAAGAAGATATTATTAAAAGAAAAATTATTTTTGAATTTCTTTTATTGCTTTTAACTCTGATTTAGGATCATCGTACATTTTTAGGATAGTGTTTATTATAGTGTCTAGATTTTCCTCTATTAGTTTTTCTGAATTGATTATGGTCTTATTTTCTGCCCTATTAAACATATTATAAATAGCATTAACTTCCATTTTAGATTTGCACAAAGGACCGCGTCTTTTTCTCAAAACTTCATAAGGAGCTTTCATTATGAAAACCATATCTGGTTTTGGGGCTAAAAAGAGAATTAATTCTCTCAAAAAATTATTTTTTCTAAAAGTGAGATAGATATATCTATCTAAAAGGGTTATTCTGCCCGTAATTTTGTTCCAGTATATCTGAAATAATTTTTTTGATAAATCAAAAATTCTATACAATTTTGAATCTTTGAATGAAGAGGAAGTATTCCATTCTCTTCCAGCTGGAAAATTTTGAAGGATAGTGTAAGCTGCGCTTGTTGTAGATGTCTTCCCTCCGCCCTCTGGGGCTTCAAAACAGATTAACCTGCCTTGGAGGATGGGAGTTATAAGGTGTTTTTTTGCTTTTTCTTTATTTTTAGATGAAGAAACATAAAAATTATTTATTTTCTTTAATCCTGTAAAATTGTTTGATGAGATTATCTCTACATTTAGGAGGCCTAAATACTTGTCATAAAAGAAATATGAAAGAAAAGGTTTGGAAAAGGGGTAAAAGTAGAAACCTGCCCCCCTTAATATTTTTGCAACTTTATGAATATCTTCTTTCTTAACATTAATCTCTAGATGTTCTATAAGTCCTGAAGGATACGACACTTCTTTCAAATAATTAAGTTCATTTCTGCCTTCTGGCAATTTTATTTTAATATACTCTCTGGCCAATTTTTTCGAGTCTCCGCTGACAAAGAACTTTATGCCTTCTTTATTTATATCTGAAAAAATATTCGTCAAAATTTCTTCACTCATTTTTTATGCAAGTTAAGTAATTTTATAAAGCTAATGAAAATCATGTAAACTTTTTTATTTTCATAAAGTATAAAAACGAGATAAGAATCCTTTAATTATGGGTATAAATTTGGGACAAATAGAAGGCACGATAAGAAGTTTTATAGAAGCATTAAAGAAAAATCCCCTAACTGAAGAAGAGAAAGAGTATTGCAGAAGGAGAATAAAAGAGCTTGAAAAAATGAAAGAAAATTACAAAAGGAAGAATAAATAACTAAAATGTCTTTTGATAAAATTTTAAATGAGGTAATAAAGGAAATTGGGCTAGAAAGAAACGGAGATTTAGAAAAACCTTTATATGACTTTGTCAGAAGATATGGTCCAATGATTTGTGTTGATGTTGTTCTTATTCCAGAAGGGAAAGAACCAAGAGTTATTCTGGCAAAGCGAGGCAGACAGGCAGTGGCCCCAGGGGAATGGTGGATTTTTGGGGGGAGAGTTGATAAAAAAGTTAATTATCTTGATTGTGCCAAAGCTAAAGTTCAGAAAGAGTGTGGTTTAGAAGTTGAAATAAAATTTGAGGATATAATAGGAATCGGTAGCACTTATTTCAAAAAAGGAAATGTTGGTGAAGAAAAATTAAGAGATTATGATGTGGCGACTGCGAACTTATGTTTTGGGAAGGTTATTGAACTAAATGATAAAATGAAGGAAAAGTTAAATCCGAGAGACGGATATGATGACGAATGGGAAGTCTTTGACAGAATTGATCCTTCTTGGCATCCATATATTATTAATGCTGTTTTCAATATATGGGTAAAAATCTTTGGAAAGGATAAAGTTTTGAAAGATTTAGATAAAAGAGTTAGAAAAATACTCGAACAAGACAAAAGTTTTATTTCTTTAAGTTATAATTCCCCTCTTCTTTAATTCATCTGTCATATTATCGACTAAATCTTTTGCCTCTTTGTCTTCTGCCCATTTAATTAGTTCTTTCATGCCGTCTTCAAAAGTAACTTTGGGAGAGAAACCAAGGTCTTTTTTTATTTTGGTTATATCTGCAAAACAGTGCCTGATATCTCCTTTTCTGAAATTATTTGTTATTAATGGTTTAATGTCTTTTCCGCAGAGTTTTGCAACTATCTCTGCTATCTTTTTTACACTTATTGATACTCCGCTTCCAACATTATACACTTGATAATTAGCTTCATCTTTTTCCATCGCAAGCATATTTGCCTGAACAATGTCATGAACGCTCACAAAATCTCTTAATTGATTGCCGTCTTCAAAAACCAATGGTTGCTGGTTATTTTTTAGTCTGCTCATGAAAATTGCTGCAACGCCTGTGTAAGGATTAGATAAGCTCTGTCTTGGACCATGTACATTAAAATACCTGAAGGCAACAACGGGGAGGTTATATGCTTTCCCTACATTCATTACAAGATCTTCCTGAAATTTCTTTGTTAAGGCATATACACTACTTGCTTCTTGAGTTTTTGTTTCTGGAGTTGGAACTGGCTTTAGGACAGAATTGCATTTTGGACAGTTCAATTCCCAAAGCCCTTTTTTCATCTTTTCCTCCGTTCTTGGAGAGGGATTGACTATTCCACATTTCTTGCAGGAATACATTCCTTCCCCATATGGGCTCATGCTTGATGCAATAATTACTTTTTTTATTCTCTTTTTTATCTGCTCATCATTTACTATTATATCCAGTAAATTTGCTGTGCCCATCGCGTTCGCATTTACATATCTAGAAATTTCATACATGCTTTGACCTACACCAACTTCAGCTGCTTCATGAAATACAAAGTCTATATCTTTCAAAGCCTTCGCTAGTGCTTGTCTGTCTTGAACATCTCCTTTAATGAATTCTGCCTTCTTATTCAGATGTTCTGGTATCTTTCCATGATGGACCTGTTGAACAAGGCTATCAAAAATTCTTACTTTGTGCCCTCTTAAAATAAGCTCATCAACAATAAATGACCCTATAAACCCTGCTCCTCCTGTGACTAGAATGTTTGCCATATTGAGGGATTAAGAAAGATGTTTAAAAGCTTTATGATAATTACTTCACTTTCTTTAAATAGCCTCTGGGATTAAAAGTCATATAGAATTTTTCTTTACTTTTGTCTATAAAGAAATCAGCGTTTATCTTTAAAAAGTCATCAACAGCCTCCATCGGTCCAGGACCATAATTGGGAGAAACTGGATGCCCATTAAGCTGAGTGTCTTCAACTATGAGATAAGATCCTTTTGTGACAAGCTTGTTGTACATTTGAAGTTCTTTAAAAACATGATCCCTATTGTGGGCAGAGTCAAGGATGACTATTACTTTATCTCCTTTTTTTATTATACTTTTAACTTGATTTACTATTTCTTCTGAAGTTGAGGAGCCGACAAGATATTTTATCCTCTTATGCTTTGGCAAGCCGGGAGTTTTCTTTGTGTCAATTGTAACAATTTTTCCATTGCCTATAAGGTCGCATATTGTTGCCATGAATAACGCACTACCCCCGAGAGCTGTACCGCATTCAATTATAACATCTGGCCTTTGTTCATAGATAATTTCTTGATAGACCCACATATCAAGAGGACATTTTTTCGTAACGGCTCCAAGCCAAAATGTATCTCCCCAGGTTTTGCCAAATCTATGGGAATCGAAATAAAGCCTATGGAATCTTGAGACAATATTTTTTTCCGCTTCTGGACTTACATATATCCTGCTATAAATAATATCTCTCAATCTAGCTAGCTCGTGCTTCAGCGAATGCAAGAAACTTCCTGTCATGTATTCTTTCTCACTTGCTCCATTTATTAATCTTTCCCCCAGTTTTTACTACTTTAAACAGGCTTTAAGAAATAGGTTTGCTGTTGTGAAAACGTTCTCTTTTATTGGTTTTTCTGTGTTTATCTTTACCAATTTTACATTCTTAATATTTTCATAGACATTGTACAGCTCCTTTATCATCTTCTCACTTAGTTCATCCCTTTGGCCTTTCTTTCTTTCTTTTATTTTTTCTGTACTTACTTTCATTAAAAATACAATATCTGGCTTTGGTGCTATACTCCTTAATATGTTTTTTAGGATTGAATTACTTTTTCTAAATGTAAGGTAAATATACCTATCAGTTATAGTTATTCTCCCCAAGAATACATTTAGGCAGACCTTAAGCAATGAAGAAAGCCTGGTAACTGCTCTCTTCAGAGTTGATGGTTTTTTATCTTTAAAATGTGTTGCGAAATGTATTCTTTCAACTTTTAAAGGAAATTTTGACAATGAATTGAACAAGGCATCTGCATTAGTACTCTTCCCAGAACCGTCTGGGCCTTCAAAGACTATTAACTTTCCATTGAGAAAATAATAGAGTTTTCTTTTTGTAAAAGTTAAGACCTTTTCAAAAAATGTTTTTCTATTTGGAATTGTTTTTCCATCTAAAGGAATATAAAAATTATTAAATTTCTTTAATTCTGGCATAGTATCTAGGAGAAGAATGTCTAGTTGTATTAATCCAAGGCTTGAATCGTAAAAATAATAAAATAAATTTGGCTTTGCAAACGAATAGAATAGAAAGCCTAAATCTTCTATTATCCTCTTTGCCTTATCAAAATCTGATTTTTTTATTAATAAATCTACATCTCCAGAGTCTAATGTGCTTGGAAGGTGTTTATACCTGCCCCTAACACAATAGGTAATTTTTACATTGTTTAGTTTTTCAAATAATTTTATTAAAGCGTTGTCCATAGGGAGTAGAGTATGATTAGTTTTATAAAACTAATTAATTATAGATCTATATGATAATTGAGTTCTTTGGATTATCGAATTCGGGAAAATCAGTGTTGAAGAGGAAGCTTGAAAGTCAAGGCTACAGTGTTTCCAAGCCAGAGAAACTTGGAGAAGTTAGAAAGACTGCTCTCTTTTTTCTTTATTTAATTAAAAATCCTATAAAAACAATGAAATTGTTTTGGATGCTCAACACTAACAATGCGGATGTCAATAACCTAAGCACTGGAAAGAGAATGAAGATAAGAATAATGAGAAACTCATACCTTGCAGGGGTTCTTGCAAAATATGAATTGCTGAGAAATAGAAAAGAAGATATATTTACAGACGAATTTTCCTTACAAAGCCTGTTTATGATATTTCAGAAAAAAGCAGATGAAAAGTCAATAAGGAAGGCAATGGAAATACTGCCTAAGTCTAAAATATTGTTTCTATTTGAAGTTTCTAGAAAGGAAAGATATAATGCTTATAAGAAACCGCACCCATACAAGAAGGGCGCAAGTCACTTCCCTGGAAGCTGGATAGACCATGAATATGCAAGAAAGTTCATGGATTCTATGGAACATAATTATAAGATAATAAAAAGAATAATTTTTGAAAAATATAGGGGAGATAAGAAAAAATTCAAAGAAATTAAATTTGCTCCGAAGAAAACATTTGTGAGGAAAAATGAATAAAATATTTAATTGGTTTGGGAGAAATTGGAGAATAAGTTGGATAATAACTATTGCAATTGGGATCTTTATTTACTACATTTCATCATTACAATTTGGAACTGGTTCAGGGGGAACAGGAAGTATTAACGCAACTTTGTATCACATAATTGTGTTTGTCTTCTTTGCAATGTTTTTGGAAATCTCGCTGTCAAGAGGAAGAAGCAAAATCGGAATTATTGCGGGATTGATTGTTGCATTCTTGTACGCTATATCAGACGAATGGCATCAAAGTTTCGTTCCGGGAAGAGATTCATCATTTAAGGACATTTTACTTGACTCTTTAGGCATAATAATTGGTTCTGTTATTTATTCTGCGAATTTGGATAGAAAACACTTTAAATGATATTTGGTATAGATAGTGATGAAGATAGCTCATGTTTGTTCTGAATACAGGCCTGCAATAAGCGGGGTTGGACAGGTAGTAGAAGAATTAGCAAAAAGACAGGTTAAAGCAGGACATGAAGTCCATGTTTATGCTCCCGATTGGGATAAGAAAAATAAGATAAAAGAAAGAGAAGAAATAATTGATGGTATACATGTACATAGAATAAAACATATAGCAAGAATAGCTAATTTTGCAACTCTTTTTCCAGGAGTTTTTTATGAATTAGTAAAAGGCAAATATGATGTAATACATAGCCATGTTTTTGGGCATTTACATTTTGTATTGTCTGCTATTGCTGCAAAGCTCACAAAAGCAAAACATATACATACAACACATTGTCCCTGGACTGATGCTCATAGAAGCTTAATTGGGAATCTTGGAATATTAATAAGTTATAATATATTTTCAAGATTTGCTCTACAAATCACTGATAAAATAATTGCGATTACGCCTTGGGAATTAGATTTCATAAGAAAATATGGCGGGAATGAAAAGAAAATAATCGTGCTTCCAAATGGTATGGCTGAAGAGTTTTTCATAAAAATAAAAAATAATGATTTTAAGAAAAAACAAGGAATAAAGAAAGAAATGGTTCTATTTTTTGGAAGGTTAAGCGTGACTAAAGGTCCTGATAAGTTTGTTGAAATTGCACATTTAGTTCTAAAAAAGAGGCCAGATGCGAGGTTTGTGATAAGGGGACCTGATGAGGGCATGCTTGCCATCGTGAAAAAGAAAATAGGCAATGAAAAAAGGATAATTCTTTTAGAAGCTACAAGAGAAAGAAAAGATATTTTGAAGATGTATCAAGCAGCAGATGTATTTGTTATGCCTAGTTTTAGAGAAGGATTGCCATTGACACTATTTGAGGCAATGGCTTCTGGGTTGCCTGTAGTGGCGAGCCCTGTAAATGGAATTCCCTACGAAATGAAAGATAAGAGAAATGGATTTTTAATTGAATATGGAGACAATGAAAAGTTTGCTGAAAAAATAATAGAGTTAATTGATGATAAGAAGCTTAGAAATAGTATAAGTAAAAACAATCTAAGCAAATCAAAGAATTACAAGTGGGATGACATAACTAAGAAGACTCTTGCCTTGTATAAGAAGTAGGATCTTTTATTCCAGACCAATAAAATCCATATTTTCTTAATGCGCATGCAAGACAGATGCCACAATGAATATTATTTCTTGGAGAGTAGCACGAAAAAGTTTTTTTAAAATTTACATTTAGTTTTTTCCCGAGATTGATGATATCTTCTTTGTCCATTTTTATCAATGGAACAAGAATTTTTGACTTTGACTCTGTGGATAATTTAGATAGTTTATTCATTTGATTTACAAAGTCTTGTGTTGTGTCTGGATAAGAATCATTGCCTTCACATTTGAATCCTAAGAAAATATCTGATGAATTTTTATATTTCATAAAGGATGAATCTGCAAACGCAAGCGCATATGAAATAAAAATAAGGTTTCTGCATGGAACATACCATTTTTTGCTCTCTTTTTTTGTGTCTTTTAAGTCTGCTTTCCCTACTTTTTGTGTTTTACCTTTTATATTTATCAGAGAAGTTGAAATTTTATTTAATTCATTCAACTTTATTTCAATGAAATCTGCATTTAATGATCTTGCAGTTAATTTTGAGAATTTTCTTTCCTGAATTAAGGATTTTTGATTATAATTAAAGAAGAGGATTATTATTTTGTTGTACTTCTTTAAGGATTTTACATGATATGCCGTAACTGTGCTGTCTAATCCTCCTGAGCAAAGGATTATGGCTTGTTTTTTCTTTCCCATGTAGAATTTGACTTAATAAAGTTTATAAGTTTACTTAAAGAGAAATAAAGATGAAGAAGAAAGCACAAGATATTAAGGTTGGAGACATTGTCATCATTGGGGGAGAGAAGATGAAAGTTGCAGGGGTTGAAATTTCAGATATAGGTAAACAAGGAACAAAAAAAGTTAGAATTGAAACTAAGAAAGGCAATGGTGAGAAAATAGCAATTATAAGGCCTGCTGATTATCCTATTGAAACAGAATGATAGATGTAATAATAACTTCATATAAAGAGCCGAAGTCCACACTTAAGGCTGTAAAGGTTTTCTTGAAGCAGTTGGGAGAGGAAGATAGAATAACAGTTGTTGACCCTTTTTCTGAAGTAGAAGAATTTTTAAAAAGTAAAATTAAAGATAAAAGATTCAATTTTTTTCTTGATCCTGGAGAAGGAAAGAGCTATGGATTAAACATTTTGTTTCAAGAAATGAATGGTAGAGAGGAGGATATATTTATTTTAAGTGATGGAGACGTTTATGTCAATGATAATGCTGTAGAATCAATTTTAAAGGAATTTAAGGATAAAAAAGTTGGATGTGTAACTGGAAAGCCTGTAAGTGTTGATAGCAGAAAAACAAAATATGGATATTGGAGCCATTTTCTTTTTGCTGGGATTGATAAGGCCAGGAAGAAACTGAATAAACATGGGAAGTTTTTTGAATGCTCTGGATATTTATTTGCTATAAGAAAGGGAATAGTGTTAGATTTTCCTCTTGAGACTTCAGAAGATAGCATAATTCCCTATTTATTTTGGAAGAAAGGATATAAGATAAAATACGCTGATAAAGCTGAAGTATATGTAAAAAATCCTGAAAATTGGAAAGATTGGCTTGCTCAGAAAGTAAGAAACATAAAAGCTCATGAGAATCTGAATAAGATTGAGAAAAATATGCCTCGTACTAAAAGCTTCTTTAATGAAATAAAGGAAGGATGGTACTTCCTTTTTATATATCCAAAAAAATTGAAGGAAATAGTTTGGACAATTCAATTATATTTTGCAAGACTTTATCTTTATTTTAAAGCCTTTTTAGAATTAAAGAAAAAGAAGGGTTATGGGGATGGATGGAGGGGGAAAGTAACAACTGAAAGCACTAGGATGGAAGGGTAAACAGATTTTTATAGAAGTTATCGTTAAATAAACAATGTCTCAGAAGAGATTTTATTTTGATACATCCATCTGGCTTGACTTTTTAGAAAATAGAAATGAACCCAACTTTCCAAAAAGTGAGTGGGTGAAAGCATTAGTTGAAAAAATAACCAGAGAAGAGTCTAAGATTATTCTATCTGATACTAATATACTTGAACTTGAATGTGTAGGCTGTAGCAGGTATGAAATAGAAGATTTGTTTGGCCATTTAAAGCAAAGAATAGTATATGTTGAATCAAAAGAAAACCAGATTGGAAAGGCCAAAGATTTGTCTGCAAAAAGGAAAATTCCAAAAAGAGATGCCTTACATGCAATTTTGGCAAGAGATAATCATGCTTTCCTGATAACTTTTGACGAACATTTTAAAGAATTAGCAGATATTCTCAAATCTCATAGAACTGATGAATTTATCTAGCAAATTTCTCTTCAAGTTTTTTAAAGACTTTCTCCCCAGCTACATGCAACATTTCATCTGTTGTCTTCCTTTTTGATGAGCCTGCAAGTCTTGCCACCTGCTTTAGAATTTCTTCTTTTTCTAATTCCTTCATTTTATCTCTAATCGCTTCTCTTACAAATTCTGTTGTAGTTGAGAAATGATTCTTTCTCATTAATTTGGCTAATTCATTCATAGTCTCCTCATCAATTCTTATGCTTATTGTGTCCATGTCTTACTATGTATTACATAGTATTTAAGCTTTGTTGTATTTTCTTTTCTTTGTTCCCTTCTATCTTTATCGATTTTATTCTTGCTATTTCTTTTACAATGTTTCTTCTTAATTTAAATGTATTTGCCCATTTTGCATATGCATTCCAACCCTGAAAAGATTCAGTTATATTACTATAGTTAACTTTCCCATTATCAAACATGTTAATTTTACTAAAAATCTTTGTTATGTTTCTTTTTCTTAACAACTTAAAATAATAAAAATTTCTAAATCCGACAAAATCTATTCCTTTAGATAATGATGCAATCTTGGATTTTTGAGGATGTAATTCTAGTTTTAGCTCTTTCCTCAAAAATGTATCAATTTGTTCTTTCCATGTCTTTAGCTGTTCCTTAGATTCGTGCACAATAACAAAGTCATCGACATATCTTATATAATATTTTACCTTCAATTTGTGTTTGACAAAATAATCTAATTCATTAAGATATATATTGGCGAAAAATTGAGATGTTAGATTGCCTAAAGGCATTCCTTTATTCAATTCAAAATTAGTTCTCTCTCTCTCTCTCTCTCTGCACTCTAAAGTTCGCATTAACTTTTCTGATTAAGCCTAAAGCTAAATTGTCTCTTATTTTTCTTGAAATAATTTTCATCAGAATATTATGATTAACTTCTTCAAAATAATGCTTAATGTCTGCTTTCAAACAATATCCTTTAATTTGATTATTGCTTATTAATCCATTTACCTTCCCATTTCTTGTTATCTTTCTTATGAATTTATAAAACCTTTTGATAGCAAACAAATTCCCTTTTCCTGTTCTGTTTGCACATGAATCATAAATAAACATTTTCTCAAAAATAGGCTCCAATATATTTACAATGGCGTGATGAACAATTCTATCTCTAAAATTAGATTTTGAGATTTTACGGGTTTTGGGGTCTCGTAAAATAAAAGTTACTAAATGTTTTGGATGGTAAGATTGATATTTTAGTTCATAATGCAAAGCTATCAAATTATAAAATAAATCATTTTCAAATTTAATTACATAATTCTTTTTTGTCTTTCCTTTTCTTGCCTTTTTCCAAGCAAGAATAAGATTTTCAAATGAAATCATCTTATTGTAAAGTTTATTATGCGATTGCATTTTATGCCTAGCTGGCTGAGCCATTTGACCATTGGAGTTCGAATTGCGATTGTTCCAGTTGGCATCCCAGTTGCCGTTGTTGTCACGGTTCAACCTGTGAACGCTAAGTTAGCCCTGTACCTTAAAGTAAATCACCAACATTTCATTATTCAGCTTAATCCTAAAAGGTATTTCATAGCTTACTAAATGTTATGTTTGTATTTGATGCCCTAGGAGCATGGATAAAAGGCATGTGGCCCAGCCATTGTTTGTTGGCTAGGACTATTCAAAATAGAAGTTAGTTTTTATATTTATTCACTTAATGCTTTTAGAAAAGCTTCTGACTCAGCCTGTCTTTCCAAATCAAGATCTCCTATCTTGGCTTGAAGTTCTGCTCTTTGTGAATCATACTTTTCTTTTAGTTCTTTATCTTTAACATCTTGCAAACTTTTTGCGCTGGCTTCGCCAGAAACAAAATCCACCCGACCATCGGAGCCCGAACTGCGACTGAACCAGCCGACAACCCAGACGCCGAAGTCGTCACGGTTCAACCTGTGAACGCCTTTTTCAGCTATCCAAGCGGGATTAAAATTGGCTTGTAAAAACTCTCTAGCTTCTTCTCCATGAAGAACTTCTCTTTCCAAATCTGCATCTTCTAAAAAGTAAATTTCAAAACCGTTTTCTCCATTTCTATGTCCCAAAGGATTATAAGAAGGAACAACAAGAGGTAGCTCCCATCCCCTTCTAGTTGCTTCTGCAACTAAATCTTTATTTAAGTCTGCATTTGGGTCATCTTCACTAGCTATTTGCAATCCTGCTTCTCTGTAAAAGCTATTAGTTGCTAAACCTAAACTTTCTAAGTATTTCAATTCAGCTATACTTGGAATGTATAATCCAGATTGCCTTAAAACTCCTTGTCTAAGAACATTCAATTCTAAACTTGAACCATGTAAACCCTTTTTTCCTGTGCTTCTGTGACAAACGTCTTCTTGAAACCATTTATGTGCTGGATAATCTCCAGTAATTATTGCTTCAACTTCTTTATGCACTTCTTCTGCCAATTCTTGGCTTACTGGCTGGATAAATCTACGATATTCTGGATTTGAAGCTACGATTACACTTTTAGGAACAGCATAAACTGATACATTTCTTTGCAATCTTGATTCTTTTATCATAGTTTTTCTCTACTTTATTAGGTATTTAAATCTTTCTCTATGTTACTACTTGAAAGTTATTTTAGAGTAAGCTCTTCTTGACGAATTTCTTTAGCTCTTTTTCTAATTCTTTAAGATTGGGAACAATCTTCATGCTTCCAAGAATCATCGGACTTAGATAATCTAGGGCTTTTTCTGCTGGCTCATCTGTCTTTATTCCTATCATTTTAATCCTGCGAGCATATGCATAACCTAATTCAAAGGCAGTTCCTGCCCCCACATGTAATCCGTCAAGGTCTGCAATTATTATATCGCAATAAGGAAGAGAATCTGTTATGTCTGCCTTGAATATTCTTTTTACGTCTTTTATTTTTCTTGCAAAACCACCGTCACGATAGGGAAGATATGTGATAATTTTAAGAGATTTGCACAGAGAATCTATTTTTCTTAATCTCTCTCTTTCACTTTCTTCCCATAATTTTCCAGCTAAATATGCCTTTATTTTCTTCATATGGAAATAAAGTTAATAAGGCTTAAAAAGTCTTTTACTGGTGCATAATAATGAAGATATGCATTATAAAATTAGGAGCTGATGGAGATGTGCTTAGAACTATTCCCCTTGCTAAGGCAATAAAGAAAAAATACAAAAATTCCCAGATTACTTGGATAACTAAGGGAGATATAGGCGAATTATTGAAAAGTGTAAAAGAGATTGATAATGTATTATCTGTTCCATATTATGGACCTGATAAATTTGATATTCTCTACAATTTTGATATTGACAAAGATGCTTTAGAACTAGTAAAAAAAATTGATGCTGATGAAAAATATGGTTTTTATGATGACTCTGGATTTCCTTCAGTATTTAATTCTGGCGCTAGCTATTATTTAGACACATTGTTTGATGATGAATTGAAAAAAATAAATAAGAAAACATATCAGGAGATGATGTTTATGGTTGCTGAATTAAAATATGAAAAAGAGAAGTATGAAATAAAATTAGAGAATGAAGATAAAAATTATGCTGAAGAATTTGCTAGAAAAAATAGATTGAATAGGGGGAAGTTAATAGGAATACATATGGGTGCAAGTTCTCGCTGGCCAAGCAAGGTTTGGCATAAAGAAAATGTCAAGGAACTTATAAGAAAGGCAAATAAGAAAGGATATGACATTTTATTATTCGGCGGGCCAAATGAAGTTGAAGAACATGAACTCCTTGTTAAAGAATTAGAAAAAGAAAAAATAAAAATACATAGAAATAATCCTAAAAACAGCAAGAAAGGATTTGCTAGTCTTGTTAATCTATGTAAAGTGATGGTCTGCTCGGACAGTTTTGCATTACATGTTGCAATAGCCTTAAATAAAAAGACTGTCGGATTATTTTTCTGCACTAGCCCAAGCGAAGTTGAGGGTTACGATTTGCTCATAAAGATTATTGCTGACAAACTTGAAGAATTCTTCCCAGAAAAAATGGACAAATATGATGAAGAATTAGTAAAGAGCATAAGTGTAGATAAAGTCTTAGAAGCTGTTGAGGGGGCTATTGGAAACAAATAAAAAGAGAGTTTTCCTGCAGGAAATATGGAAGGTGAAAGCAGTTTTTTAAGATTCAAGAGGTGGATTAATGAACAGCATAATTTCACTTTTATGCTTATTCTTCTTCTTGGAATAGTTCTAAGAATTTATTATTTCGCCGTTACTAAAGATCAGCCCATATGGTGGGATGAGGCAGATTATCTTGCTTATGCGAAAAATCTTGCTGGGATGAACAGTGATTGGATAATTACACAACAACATAACTCTATTTATCCCTATATTGTTGCAGGACTATTCAAATTAGGTCTTGGAGAAGTTGGGGCTAAATTTATTGTGCAGACAATTCCATCTATACTAATAATTGTTCTTGCGTTTCTCACTCTTTCTGCAATGTATAAAGAGAAGAAAATAGCCTTGGTTGGAAGCTTTTTTATTGCTGTTTTCTGGGAATTCCTTTTCAATAGTATGAGATTCCATGTTGATGTGCTAGGATTATTTTTTGGTTTACTTGCAATTTATGTTTTCTGGGATGGGTATGAAAATAAAAATAAAATATTTGGATTTATCAATTCGAGATGGGCAATACCTTCTGCAGTTATTTTTGCTATTTTGGCTTATGGAGTAAGAAGGGGACACTTCCTCTTTGGTGCATTTATTTTAGTTTATATGCTTTTGACTAAAGACTTTAAGGGATTGATAAAGGATAAAAGCAACTGGATTGGGCTTGGAATTGCTTTGGTATTACTTTTGATAGCTGAAGGTTTTGTTTTCTCTTCTGGAATAAGTGGAGTAGCTGAAAGCTATACGCATACTGAAAATGAAATAGGTCTACTGATGGTTAAGGGAATTTTATCAGTTTTCAAAGCGTATTTTGCTAATCCAAATTCTATATTGTTTAGTTCTATGTTTTACCTATTCATCTTAGGAATTGTCTTAATACTAATTAATATCGGATTTTCTGTCGGATATATTAAAAATGAAGAGAATAAAGAAACAAGGGCAGACCTATTTGCTATAATTTCTATTATATTGACTCTTGCCCTTTTCATTTTTGTCTTGAGAGTACAAATTGGATATGGTGAAGCAAGATGGTATTTCCCATTACTCCTTGCTTCTTCTGGAGCACTTGCAAGAGGAAGTGTTTGGTTGTATGGAAAGATAAGACAATATAATAAAATCGCTGCACTTGTTGTGGTGGGCTTACTTTTAATTTATGGGGGATATAATCAATATCAACAGGCAGATTCTGCAATTAAAGGAAAGATAAGCAGTTTTGAAGGCATAAGGTCTGCAGGATTATATATGAAACAAAACTCTGGAGAGAATGAAGTTATAATAAGTCAGCCGGTTCCACAAACAATTTATTATGCTGAAAGAAAAGTTGTACAGCCAGAGCAAGTGGTTGGTGTGACAGGAAATGGATACACTTCAGAAGAATTTATTGAGGCGTTGAAGAAAAACACTGAAACAAAGTATCTTCTTATTAGCTTTTCAGAGCCAGGATATCCAGAATGGATGAGAAAATATGGATATATAAATAATCAAGGACAGATGCAACTTGCTTCATGGGAGATACCTTTTATGGACAGCAAAGTAGATTTTATAAATCAAAAACAAGATATAAAGCAAAGCAAATCATTTAATGGTTTAACATTAACTTTGATAGATGTCAAAGGCGATGTATTTATCTACGAAATATTGAGAAATTATAGTGATGGAATTTAATATTCGTACTTTTTAAATTCCCTCCCTAAATAGGAAAGGAATAGAAATTTCCGATTATTAATTTCCTTTCCTATAAGAAAATTTTTCCCTAAGAAAACCAAATGCGTAGGCATTTGTGTTTAGAAATGCTATTATTGGGAATAGGAATGAAACTGGGTCTTTTGAATTTGAATATAGTTTAAACGAATGAATTAAATTTGGTAGAATTAAGAGATTAAAAGCAAGATTTTTTAGAAATGCTTTTCTTTCTTTTTTTGTACTTGGAAAATAATTGAATCTTTCTTGGTTCTTCCTTATTGAAAACTTACTTCCCCAGAAGAATTTCTTTTTTATTAAGGAGGGGAGATTTTTTTCTGCATAGTGCTTTGTTGCATTTCTAATAACTGCTACTTTGTTTTTTCCATTTTTTATTAATTTTTTAATGCAAAGAACATCTTGGGTGTATCCTCCTATTTTATCTAAGTCTTCCTTTCTATAAAAAAAGCAATTTCCTCCTGTAAGAAGCATATTGTCTGTATCAAGTTCTATAAATTCGAACTCTTTTCTTTTTCTATTAAGATTAATTATAAAATCAAGAGAACGATAAGCAAAAAATGAGTCTGTGCCTATTAAGGAAACATATCTTAAAATTCTTTCATCATTTAGGTTGTGTGCAGGACTTCCTAAAATGCCTGCAAGAGAAGAATTTAGATTAAACAGAGAAATTGTTTTGCTAAAAAGCATTTTATCTTGTAAGACATTATCTTGGTCTATAAAGGCAATTACTTCTCCTGAAGCATATTTGTATCCTTGCCATTTGCCGTAGCCAAGGCCCTCAGGAAAGCGTTTCTTATTTGCGAAGATCTTTATTCTTGAATCATTCTTTGCATATTTCTTGATTATCTCGATTGTTTTGTCTGAACTGCCTCCGTCCATACATATAATCTCGAAATTAGGGAAATTTTGAAGGAGAATGGAATTTAGGCATTTCTCTACCAAAACTTGCCCATTATAGGTGCATACTATTACTGATATTTTATTTTTCATGCTTTCTACCTATATATCCGTATATGAAACCTATTCCATACATTATGTGGATTGTGAAAAAAATAAAGGGGAGCAAAAAGATAGAGGCAAGGTCATTGTTTTTTATTCCTTCGTAAACTGAAAAAATAATATTTAGAATAATATATAGGGCTAAAGGGAGTGTAAAGATAAAATTGAATAATGAAAAAATAGCAAATAGTGGGATGTATAAAACAAATAATGCTGGAACCAGAAAAGAGGGATTTTTCAATGTTCTACCAAGAGATTCCTTTTTTGGTCTGGCTACTCCGTAATTAAATATCTGCTTTGCCAACTCTTTAATTGATTGACGTCTTCTGTGAAAAACAAATATGTCTGGAGAATATACTATTTTAAATCCTGCATTTTTTGCATCATCTATGAATTTTGGATCCTCTCCCGGATAAATTTTCTCGTCAAATTTAATCTTAGAAAATACTCTTCTTCTGCACGCAAGATTGGCAGAAGTAAGAAATTTTTCGTTTGCTTCCTTTATAGATTTATTAGGAGAATATCTCGCACTTACTTCGGCTGAGCCAAAAATAGAGCTTAAAGCATAGCCTGATGCCTTGCCTATTAAGTTCTCATCTTGAGGAGTTAATTGTGGTCCCCCGACTATATCATACTCTTCATTCTGCTTAAAGAAAATCCCTATTTTCCTCGACCAATTTTTTGGCATGATAGAATGTGCATCGACGAAGGCTATTATTTCTTTAGAAGATTTTTTTATGCCTTTGTTTCTATTTCTTGATGGATTTGGTCCATTTTCAACTATTATCTCTACTTTTTCTTCTTGATTCTGCAGACTCTGTAGAGCTTCCATCTTTCTCTTCCCGCCAATTGGAACTATAACGCTGATCTTGCTCATTTTATCACTTCCAGCTCAAAAATACATTCTGCAGAGGGCAAAATCCAACAAAAAAATCTCTCGTAGATTGCAGGATTTAAATTTATTATCGGATTGAAAATTAAGTTTAAAGAAGTAAAGGCAAGCCTAGTGAAATTAAGCTTTCTTTTTATTATTTTGAATCTGGGAAGACCATAAAAGCACTTTTCTGTGAAATAATCAAATGTAAAATAGCTGAAAAGCCTCTTATGGGTTGGATCTCTATAAGAAACTCCGCAAGAAAAGTGAGGGACCCTTATTATTATCTTTGCTCCAGATTTGCATATTCTTTTTAGTTCTTTCATAACTTTTATTAAATCTTCGAGGTGCTCTAAAACATGCGAGGTGTAGACTTCTTCAAATGTATCTTCTTTAAAAGGATAGGGAAATTTATTAAAATTATGGATGACTTCCACTCCCGGAAGTTTAACTATATCCATATTTAGATAGTTTTTTCTAATATCGTTCCCGCAACCAAAATTCAGTTTTTTCATAAATTCTTCAGAAATGATGTATTTTTATAGATTCTGGTAGTCGGTCATATAGCCTTACAACGAATCTGAAGGGGGAATTAATAAGCCTAAATCTAACAACTGAAGCAAACATTTGGATAGGGGTTTTAATAAGATTCATTTTGGAGCCAGCTTTATCATACCAGATTGTAGGGACTTCCTTTATCTTATAGCCATTTTTCTGGAGCATATAAAGAATTTGAACGTCAAATGCCCATTGTGCCAAACTTTTATTCTCTGCAATCAACTTTGCTGGCTCTCTCCTGAAAAGTTTAGCTCCACACTGTGTATCTTTGTAGGGCAGGAAAAGTAAAGACCTTACCACAAAATTAAAACCTCTACTGGTAATCCTTCTTTTAAGAGAAGTATAGACTTTTGATTCTGGGAGGGCACGACTTGCTATAGTTGCGTCGTATCCTTCAATGTTTTTTAAAAGTAAGAAGAATTGATCTGGAAAAGTTGCTAAATCTGCATCAACAAAGCCAATAAAGTCATTTTTTCTTTTCAGTGCGTTCTTAAATCCTTCAGTAATTGCGTAACCTTTTCCTCCTTTTTCAAGATTAATGTAAATTATCTTCTTGTTTTTTTTCCTGAAAGACTGCACGACTTGCTCTGTCTTATCCTTAGTATTATTTATAACAATGAAAATTTCATACTCTATTTTTTCTGCTTTTCTTATTTTTTCAAAAAAAACTGAATAGGCCTCTAAAGTCTTTCCAATTCTTTTCTCTTCATTATACGCTGGAATTATTATTGAGAGTTTCATTTTATTTTCTTGTTAGTAATATAGAACCTAATAAAAAGATTATTGAAGAGCAAAGTAGGGCTAGAGAAAATTGAAGCAGGCTATTGTTAAAAATGCTTAATAGTATTGCTTGAATTGCTACAAAGATTATTAAAATTGGTAGATATCTTGTTCTGCCAATAGACAAGCTATAAAACAATACCATATTTGTTATAGCTAAAAAAGAAGTGGAGAGAGATAGATAAATTAATATGCTTGATGCTTCAAAAATATTTCTTCCTGCGTAAAGTTTTACTATTGACTCTGGAAAGAAATAAACTATTAGCAAAGCCACAAAGGTTAGCAGAACTACTAGCTTTAGAGAGCTAAAAAATGGTTTTTTGGCTTCTACCCTGTTTTTTATTTCAGATGTGAAAGGGAACATTGCTTTGCTTATCGGTTGAGTGCCTATAAAGATTATCTTCGCTATTGTTGAAGAAATGGCATATGCTCCTACAAGATCTGGGCTGAAAAATATTCTTGCGAAAATTATGTCTATACTTAAGAATAAGACAACAGAAAGCATTACCATAAAAACTGGTTTTGTATAAGAGTAAATATTAGGGGTTTCTGAATCTTTTTCTTTTGCAGAAAATATCTGTCCAAGACTCAATTTAGAAATAAATAGAGCAATTATTGAACCAAATATAATTCCAAGCAGAGCCCCATAAATCCCAAAACCTATCGAAACTAAAATGAATGATAGTATAAGCTTTACACCCCCCTCTAAAACCATATTCCATCCAAATGGCTGAAAAAGCTTTTTACCCTGTAAAACTCCTCTTGTTATGGGAATAAGAAAAGAAACAAATATCATTATTCCCGTAAGAGCAAGCAAAGAATAGCTTATTTTAAGCAGGCTTGTAAGGAAGATTGACAAAAGGAGAAAAATAACATAAGAAAATACTGAAAATAGTGTAGCCTTCTTGAAAGATTTCTTAATTATATTTTTCAATTTGCCTAGATTATCTTCTCTTGTAGAATATCTTGCAATTACTGCTTGAATTGATTCGCTGAAAACCGCAAAAATGACTATAAAATATATTAAGGTAGTGAGTGCCCCATATTCGGCCAATGTAAGAAATCTGGCCATTAAAATATTATAAATAAAATTTAGTAAGTTGAACAAATTAATTGTTATTAAAAGAATTATACTTCCCTTGAGGAGAGATTTCTGTAAAGCTGGGTGCTTCATTTTAATTTATAAAAATACCCTCCCTGAAGAGTATAAACCCTATAGCAATAATTAAAATCTGAAAGATTACGATTGACAAAGTAACCTTTGGTTCTGTCGGCTTGATATTAAATTTTTTCATTAAAAGAATAGATAGATGTGAAAGGCCGTAAATCTTATCGTATTTCAAATCTAAAGAGCCATCTTTTAAAGGTTTTCCGAATGAGTGCTTTACAAATTTGCCTCTTGCCTTTAGAAAGAATTCAATAATGACTGGGATAAAAAAGAACATGGCTATTTTTTCGAAATTTCCTAAGATCGCTACAACTGCTATCAATGAACCGACTGCGTAGGTCATTACATCTCCAGGAAGGACTTTTGCAGGGAAAAGATTGTAAAACAAAAAGGCAAGAACAGAAAGTACCATGACGAGAGAAATTATAGAAAGCCACGGATTTCCAGTAAACCAAGAAACCAGCGAAAGTGCAGACAAAATTAATACTCCAAGACTTCCTTCCAGACCGTTAAATCCTGCGAGAAAATTATAAGTTGCTGTTGCTCCAATAATTCCTATTGGAATAAATATTAGAGGATAAATTATTCCTATATCTACTTGTCCTATAATTGGAAGAGAGATTGCTGACTTTCCTGCGTTTATTACCATTAATGGAACGGCGGCGAATGCAAGCAAAATTATTCTTGATCTCCTTGATAAACCTCCCTTTCTCCAGCCAAACAAATCATCAACCAATCCTATTACTGAGGCGATTATTACGACTGTGATTAAGGCAAGAATTTCTATAAGAAAAGACGTTTCTTTTAAAATAAATACTCTAAATGCTATGTAAAACATTACTCCTGCTAGAAAACCTGCTAGGACGGCAATTCCTCCCGAGCCAGCCATAGTTGGTGCTTTAAGCTGATTCATATTCTCCCACATTAATCCAATCTGTTTTGCCTTTCTTATCCAATAGGGCATTAAAAGAAAAGTTGCGAGAAAAGCTACTAAGAGAATAACTAAGAGAATTATGTTTGTTATCATGATACTGCTGATATTTCCTCCGGGTAAAATGTATCTACATATTCCGGCTTGAATTCTATATCTTTCGGATAATTAATTTCCCAGATTTTTATCGGGCCTCTGAATCCCTGATAATCTATAAAGTCTCCCTTAATTGCGTTTTGATTCTTTAAATCTGCAACCAAGAAATTGTCTTCTCTGTGCACCAAATTAAATCCTTTGTCTTCTTCGCCGTAAAGATAAAGCCTTGCCAGTTGCGATTTTACTGTTCTCTTTGAAAGATAAAATATTGAGCCAAGAGGATCTACTGAAACTTTCTGGTTTTCCGAAGCAACTGTAGGAACTATGAAAATCCCTCCCTCTATTCCTGAATTGAAATCTCTGAATTCTGTGTCATAGCCATACCTTAAAGGTATGCTATACTGCTTGCCCTGCTGGTCTGCATAAACTGCAGTAGGATTTGTTAGGAGCTTGCCTGCACTATTGAATTCTGCATATACCCCTATGAGAGCTGCTTTCCCCTTAGGAAGGAATATCTTTGTTCCATTCACTTCATATATAATGTCATCATCCAAGCCATACCCATTACTTTGATAGACATAAATAAATCCTGATTTTGTCTCTCTCTGATTAGCTGGATCTTTTCTCAAGGAAGGAATGAAGCTTGATCTATCGTAATTTACATTACTGCCTATTGTTGAGAAGGCACCATATTTTCCTATGTCTGTAGAATCTATCAAAAAGTTAGTTGCGTTATGGGCGTATAGAAATTCCAAAGCTTTTCTGTTGTCTGCTCCTGTTAAAGCGTATCTACCCATCATATGATTCCAGTAAGACTGTGCGTTTCCTCCGTCAAGGATAGTTGCTCTTTCCCCAATGCTTTGAATCCAGTATCCATAATCCCACCAGTGGCCAAAGACTGCATTTTCTGATGTGCTTTCTCTTACCCATTGCATTGCCTTCTGCCATTGAAAAGTATATTCATAAGGAGCATAATTTGCGGCAACATTTGAGGTTTGTGCATAGAAGAAATATGCAGAATATGCTGAAGAAATTAGGATGATTATTGCAAATATCAGAGGAATAAATTTCTTTTCTTTCTCTTTGATTTCTAAAACTCTTAAAGAAAGACAGACCACAAAGCAGGAAGCTAGCACCGCAGCCGAGGGAACTAGAACTAAGACGAGTCTTATTGCTCCTCTAGCAGATATCAAAGAAAAAATGAAAAGCACCAAAAGAAGAATAGGAGCTATATTTATGGAGGCTATTTGTTCTCTTTCTGAATTGTATTTTTTGTAATAATAAAATCCCATAACAAGAATGAAAATTATAATACTTAGTGCATAAAATAGCGAGCTAATAGCGTTTGCCCCGTTGAACATGTTGCTTGAAGAATATCTGCTGAATACTACTCCTGAGATTAATAATGTATATGCTGAAACAAGAGAGATTTTTTCTTTCTTTCCGAATAAAGGCGAGACTATTAAATAAAATAAATATATCGAGCCTGCGAAGAACAGCCAGAAGAATGTTGGGAATCCTTTTATTATTGGACCGAACCCTGAAGACCACTCTGTGAAGAAAGGTTGCCTATTTTCTGCAACTGTCTGGATGAGCCTTGATTGAGCAGGCTCTAATAAGTTGGCGGCAATTATATGTATCTGCTGAGGTACAAAAGACGGACTTACAACTATTGAGCCGATAATCATGCCTAAAATCAAAGATATTATAACAGAAAGAATGGGCAGGGGGATTTTTTCTATAAACTTAATTCTTGAATTCAATATATAATTTTTAACTTTAGTTTCAGTAATTATTAAATGAACTATTATCACAAACAAGGTAAAATAAGCTAAGCCGGTTATGACTCCGAGCGTGACACCTGACAAAGTGTATCTTGAAGCGAATGGAGACATAAAAGCGAATGAAGAAATTGCCCAAACAGCATAAGTGTATGTTCTGTTTTTATCTACTCCTCCAAACAAGAAAGAGATAAGCACAGTCATTCCAATAGTTAAGAAAATGTATCCTACTCCTCCCCAAGTAAGACCCATGCCGGCTGTGGATATTCCCGCCAGAACAGAAAGCACCAATTTATTTCTAAGCCTTTCAGTCTTCCAAGCACATAAAAATAGATAGAAAGCAAGAAACATGAAAAAGAAAGCTAAACTTTCTTTTTCTGGAATGCCTGCAATTGTTCTTGGAAGAAAGTCTGGAAGAATTATAAGGAAAAACGAAGAAAGCAAGGCAATTATGTTTGCTTTTGTTTTTCCTAAAAAATCAAGAAAGACTTTTCTTACAAAAAAGAAGAAAGCAATTACAGTTAGAGCGAATATGAATACTGGAAATAGGACGGCTGATTGCGTTACAGACTCTGAACCGAAAATGACTGCAACTTTGTGAAACCAGGCAATCGAATAAGCAAGGAGTGGCAGTTCTGTATCTGTAGGATATCCTAAAGGCACGTATCTCATTGTATCGACGGCGAATAAGGTTCCATGTTCTACAATATATTTCGCCCAACGAAGGAATAAAAATGGATCTAGGTCTGGGCCCAAAGTCCAGGTGCCTGTTGTAATATCTCTTAACTTATCAAGATTGAGTGAACGTATCCTGACTGCAAGAAAGACAAGAACTGCAAGAACAACATAAGTTATCCAATTATATTTTTCTTTGAAAAAAGAAAAAAGTGCATCTTTTCTTTTTTGAATCATCTCATTAGGGGGATACTCTTCCATTATTTAGAGTATAAAACGAACCTATATAAATCTTCAGAAAATTGATTTTTGGTGTCTAATAAGAAACATAATGAATGATAAAATAATCTATATTTTGATTTTAACTACTTAAAACAAAACTGGTGTGATGAAAACTTCTATTATTGCGGCTATGAAAAGAATTACAAGACCTGCTATGATTAAATTCATTGAATCATGCAAGACTTCCCAGAATTTTTCTGTTCCGACTTCCCTTCTTAATACTGAAACAGAAATTATTCCTCCAGCTAGGGCAATTATGAAATAGGCTGCTATTTCTGGAAGGCCATGAATCATATATCTTGCTAATCCTAAAGGCAAGGCAGAGAGCTGAGATTTGGTGTAAATTCCTATTGCTGCGGCAATAACGCTTGCGTTCCAGGCAAGAATGAAAATAAATCCTGCTCCGAAAATGAGGGAAAAGACAAGAGTGAAGATTGAAACATATAAATTATTTGTAAATATCATAAAAAGTCTTTCAGCGCTTGTTGCTGAAGCAGTTGCAATCAGAGAATCTTTAATTCCATATTGCTGAACACATTCATTAAAGCTTGAAGGCCTATTTATCAAGCAATAGGTTTCTATTTGCGCTGTAAAGCTTTGTGTTGAAGAAAGAATTGCATACCAAAATGAGAATGCCACTACGAAACCTATGAATAGATACATAAAAGCGTAAATCGCTTTTTTATGGGCCACTAGTAATGAAAGTGCCCCCGACGTGGGGCCAATTCTTTCCTCTTCAAGTCTTGTAGTATAATAAATGAAGGGTATTGAAAACATTACTGTAAAAGTAACTACAAGAATTCCGGAGTATCTTGAGAGAACTGCGTCCTGTGCAAATACCCATTCAGTAAGGAGAATTGAAAGACTTGCATAGAAAGCACCTACAAAAAACAATTTCCAAGGAGATTCCTCCGCCTTTTTTGGATTAATTAACATTTCTAACATAATATCACTTCTCTTAGAAACTGGAGATTATTACTCTTTATATTCTTTTTCCAGAGAATCTACTAGTTCCTGCAAGGCAGAAGAACTTGATTCAAGTCTGCTTATTATGTATTCTCTTGACTCATTTAATCCTCTTACCTGTGCTTCAATTACCTTAACTAGCTGTTCGGGGGTTTTCTTTACCACTACGCCTGCACCCACTTCAACGAATAATTCTTTTTCAGAAATCTGCGCTGGAACATAAACCCCTTTTCCCAGGGAAGTAAGTACTGAATTTGAGTTTGAATTATTGAATTGCAATATTTCCTGGCCGAACTTTGATAATTCTGTAAGCTGAGTATCTACAAATTTAAGATGGTTTTCCATTTCGTGAATTTGCTTTTCTAAATCTGCTGCTTGTAATATTAAGTTATTGTCCATAGTATGAAGGATAAAAGTAGAGTTTTAAATTTAATGTTTTTCAATTTTCCAAACTTCTAATTGCTCCATAAATAAATTCTGTTTTGATAAAACTGAATGATTCATATTATTATCTTTTAGAATTTTTAGTATTCTTTTCTTGGGAGTTAAAGAGGATAGAACAATTAATATGATTCCTTGCTTGTTTAAATGATTTTTTGCTTGTTTTAGAAATTTTACTAATATCTCATCTCCTTTTTTTCCTCCTGAAGTTATTAATGCTGATTCAGAATCTTCCCTTTTATCTTCTGGAAGGTAGGGTGGATTAAAAACTATTAAATCAAACTTATCTTTTATTTTTGAAAATAGATTTGATTTTTTTATTTTCAATCTTTTATCTTTGATTTTTTTTAATCTTTTTATGGCTTCTTCATTTACGTCTGAAGCGAGGACAAATTTTGCCCCTGCTGACAATGAAGAGAGGGCTTGAATACCTGATCCAGAGCCCATGTCAAGAACAGATTTGTCTTTTGAAAATAATTGGACTTGTTTCTGAAGAAGAAATGAGTCCTCTGATGGAGAGTATATCATTTTATTTAAATAGTGTATTCAGAATTTGATCTGAAAAAATTATTGTAATAATAAGAATACCAAGAAGAATCACTAGTGTTGAAATTAAAGCTATCCCTATTCCTTTTCCAATACCTCTCCCTTTATTTTGAATTGCTTGTGATTGACTTACTGAAAGATTTTGATTTTTTGGTTCAAAAAAGGGTAGGGGGCTATCAGATGGTGTGCTTGGCTGGATATCATTCTGCTGAACCTCTTCTTGAGAGAATGAAGCTGAGGAAAAGGGCTTTGAAACCATCATTGAAGAACCTGATGTAAAATAGGATGCTGCTTCTCTTACATCTGAAGCGTTGTAACCTGCATTAATAAAAGAACGCGCGGCTTTTTCTAGATTTTCTCCGTGCTCGATTGCATTTTTCAATGCAGTTAAAATATCATTGTTCATATTACTATTACCTGACTGTTTGCAATCATGTGGACTGTCTTATCACGCTTATAACCCATCTCTTGTGCGAGTTCGCAACCTGCAGATCTCTTTTCAGCTTCCCCATGAGAGGGAATAACGTGCTTAGGTTTTACAAGTTTTATTAAGTCTCTTAAATCTTCTCTACCTCCATGTCCGCTAACATGCACGTTATCAAATATTCTGACTTGCTTTTTTTTCAGTCTTACTTCAAGTTCTCTCCTTGATTCTATGTTCACAGGGGTTGGAATTGTTTTTGAAGAAAAAATTACATGATCCTCTTTTTCCAATGTTAAGGGAATTTGATTCCTTGACATTCTGTCCAAAATAGAGCCAGGTTCTCCTTGATGGCCTGTACAGACAATAAGATAATCTTTTTTATTTTTGTTTATTCTTTTCAAAACTCTTTCCATATGTTTTCTGTAAGTTATAATTTGTATATCTTTCTTAAAAGGAGCCAGGCCTACATTTTCAGCAGCAGTTACATATTTGTTGAGAGATCTACCAAGAAATATAACTTTTCTATTTATTCTCTTTCCTAACTCTGCAATAGTTTTTAACCTTGCTATATGGGAAGAAAAAGTAGTTATTATCATACCATGATTTGAATGATCTGTTGTAAAAAATACATCTTCAAGCAGACCCTTGGCTATTTTTTCTGAGGGGGTTTTTCTGTCATCTGGTGCATAAAGACAATCCACTATTAGTGCAGAAACTCCTGCTTTTGCAAGCTCTTTCAGCCTATGATAATTTGGTTTTTCACCAAATACTGGGGAGTTATCGAGCTTGTAGTCATTGCCGTATAAAACTATTCCCTCTGGAGTATGAACTGCAATTATACTTGATTGTATTGTAGAGTGCGTCATATTGATAAATTCAACTTTATAGCTTCCAGACTTTCCCTTTATTGTATAAGAAGCATTAAGTTGGATAGGGATTATTCTGTTGTGAATTGATTGATTTGAATCTTTCATTAATACTTGCAACACAGACATTGTGAATGGAGTTCCTAGAACTGGCGCCTTATATCTTGGAGCGATGTAAGGAATTCCTCCAACATGATCTAAATGTGCATGAGAGACAAGAATTGCTCTTACTTTATCCTTCAAGTTATGCTTTTCTAGATAAACGTCATCCGGCAATGCTCCTAAAGAACGCATGCCCTTTTCTGTAGGTATTTTTTCCTTTTCCTGAACGCCTACAATTGCTGGCAAAAAGAGACCTGCATCAAATAGTATAACATCTTCGCCTATTTCAAGGGCAGTCATGTTCTTACCTACCTCGTCATAACCTCCTATTGCATGTATCTTCATTGATATAAATGATTGGGATTGTTTAAATAAGTTTACTTCACAAAATATAAATAAGCCTGTTCCTGAATTGATTGATGAAAAAGCACCATACAACTCTTTATTGGTTGGTATTCTTCTTACTTGTATTGCAAGTGCTGTCTTTTGTTTTCATGGGCAGTAAACTTGCGCTCATAAATGGAGAGATAGAAAACACTAACAATGCACTTGAGCAGAATTCAAAGATTTTTGCAGAAACTTTGCAAGCGGTAGAGGCAAAAAATCAGAAAAATTTTGATGAGATTACAAATGTGCTATCTGATCAGCAGAAAGCACAGACAAATTTCCAAGAAGAACTGGCTTTAGTTAAATCAACATCTGGAGATTTTTCAGGAGTTGTTGAAAATGCTGTAAAAAGTGTGGTTAGTATAAGCACTGACAAAAGCCAGGGTTCAGGGTTTTTCATTGGAGAGAATGGATATATAGTTACTAATTACCACGTGATAGAAGGAGCGACAAAGGCAGGAGTAGTTACATACGATAATAAACTCTGGGCAGTAAAAATTATTGGTGTTGATAAATTTAGAGATATTGCTTTGTTAAAGATAGAAAATAACGGCTATTCTGCCTTAGATCTTGCTGATTCTAATGATTTGCAGGTAGGGAATAAAGTTATTGCGATAGGAAATCCTCTGGGTTTAGCTTTCAGCGTTACTGAAGGAATAATTTCTGCTGTTGATAGAACTGGACCAAATGGGCTTGATGCTTATGTGCAAACAGACGTTTCTCTAAATCCTGGAAATTCAGGAGGGCCTCTAATAGATATTTCTGGAGAAGTTGTCGGAGTCAATAATTTTAAAGTCGGAGACGCTGAAAGCTTAGGATTCGCATTAGAAAGCGACCAAGTCAAGCTATCGGTTAATTTAATAGCTAATCAAACTTTGGTAAATTAAGATGGCATTGAAACAAAAACCTTCAAATAAAGTGCATAGAAGGTATCTTCTTATTGTTGAGGGAACAAAGAAAGAGATAGAAGAAACAGTATTAGATTATGTTGGGATTTTAGGTTGGGCGAAATGCAAACCTGTTTTTGTTGAAGATAAGAGAATAAAAAAAGGAATTGTGTTGAGTATTGAAAGAAAATCATTGGAAGATATAAGGGCAAGTTTTGAACTTTCCAATAAAAATATGAAGATTGTAAAAGTAAGCGGAACTATAGAGGGATTGAGTAAATAGTTATTTTACAAATTCCACATTTTCCATATCTTTAAATTCTCTATCGCCTGTAAGAAATTTTATCCCTAATTTTTTGGCCATAATATAACCGATACAATCTGGATAGGAAAAATTCTTGCTTTTATGATTGAACTTGAAATAACTTGCTTCAAGAGTGGCCTCTTTTATAATTGGAGTAAGTTCAACTTTTAATTTATCAATCCAAAAATCTGCTGTTTGTTTATTATGCACTTTTAAGAAATAAAAATAAACTTCTCCAAGACAAAGGGCGTTTGTAATAATTGGAATATCTTTAATTTTCTCATAATTCGGGGATTGATTTATAACCTCTATAATAGCATAACTATCAAAAAAATATTTATCTTTTAATTCCGTAAAGTTCATAGTCCATCTCCTTCATTATTTCTTCTGTAGATTTTTTTGATTTTAAAGGATATTTTTTTGCTAGCTCCATTAATTCCCCGACTGTAAGAGTTTTATGGGGCTTTACAGATATTACTACCTCAGAATTTTCTTTTAATTTTTGTTCATTTACAATTTTTATTGGAAGTAAAACTCCGTACGAATTGCCCCATTTCTTTAGCTTGGTTACTACTTCATCCATTGTATAAACATGTATAAACATTAGTATATATATTTTTGCTTTTTCTTATAGATAATAATAAAAAGACTATTACGTTAATCTAGCAATGGGTAATTTAAAAAAGAGAGGACAGATACAGCTAAGTTTTGGAATGATATTTTCTATAATTCTTATAATAGCGACTGTTGCTGTTGCTTTCTTTTTTATTAAAAATTTTCTAAATTCGAGTTCATGCGTGCAGGTGAATAAATTTTATGATGACTTACAGAAAGATATAGACAAAGTCTGGAGAGCGCCACAAGCAGAGGAACTATTTATGATAAATCTGCCTGGAGGAATTAATGCTGTATGCTTTGGGAATCTTGAATTAGCACAACAGAAAGGTTTTGTACAGGAATATGGAGATTTGAGAAAGTACCAAGAAGATGAGTCAAACATTTATCTCTATCCGGGGAAAAAGGCGTGCGATGGGGAGCTTGCTGTCAAAGAATTGAAGCACTTTGATGATTCTGATTTCTTCTGCATTAATCTGGACGCCGATAATAAGATAAAAATAATAAAAGAATCAAGTAAAGATTCACTGGTAAAGATAGAGAGTGAATAAATAACGTTTGTAAAATATTTTACAAAAGTTTAAATAGCCATATACCATGAAATTGGTACAAGTAAACCACTTAATTGGTACACTATGTTAACAAAGAAACAGATAGCGCTTTTGAAGCCATTCCAAAGAAATATCTTTCAGGAATACGGATTTAGAGAGCTGGGAAGATTGGCAGGAGAAAAATCTCACAATGCCTTACAGCTGGCGCTCAAGCAATTCTTAAAAGAAAAACTTGTAAAAGAGAGACAGATAGGAGTTTCAAAACTTTATCAATTAAATACAGACAATGAAGCAATATACGATTATTTAGAGCTCATCAAATATGGGGGGCTTCCAAAATCTGCCCAATACAGTATTGATAGCATAAAAAAAGAAATTGAAAAATATACTTTATTCTATTCGTTAGTCATATTCGGCTCATATGCGTTCGGAGAACAGAAAAGAGATTCAGACTTAGATGTAGCAGTCTTAATTCCAGATGAAACTCAAAGAAAAAAAATGGACATTGCTATTAATATGTCTGAGATACATTCACTTATACATACACACATATTTGCATTTACATTTAATGAATTCTTTGAGATGCTTACTAATAAAGAAGCTAATGTAGGAAAAGAAATTGCCAATAAACATCGGGCAGTACATAACATTAATATATTTTATAAAATTATAAAGAAGGCATTAGAACATGGATTCAGATATTAATCGTTCATTGGAACGCGCAGAAAATGAACTTGTGTTTGCAAAAGCAATCAAATTACTTAGTGACAGCGAGGGTATAAAGAGAGATGTCTTTAAGATAGCCGAAAAAACAACATTTTACAGCGGAGTTATTGAACACTCATACTACTCTATCTTCAACAGTGCTAAAGCATATATTATCTTTAAGAAGATTATCCTGCCCGAACAAGGACAGCATCAAGCAGTTTATTATCAATTTAAGAAACTTGTACAACAAGGAATTATTTCAGAAGATTTATTAAAAATGTACGAAGAAGTAAAGGTAAAAGCGGATGTGCTTCTTGAAATTCTTGAAAAAGAAGAAGAAAAGCGTACAAAATATACTTATAAAATTCTTCCTCAGGCAAATAAAGAACCAGCACAGCAATCCTTAAACAACGCCCAGTTCTTTTATAACTACATCAGGCAATTTATCCAACAAGGAGATAAAGAAAATGAACAATAAAGGATTTGAATTCAGTTTTGGATGGATATTTTCTATAATTGTTGGAATAGCAGTACTTGCACTTGCTATTTTTGCAGTTACGAGTTTGATAAATCAGGAAAGGTATATTTTAGATACGGAGAGTGCTCAGCAACTTGAAGCTTTGCTGAATCCATTGCAAACTGGAGGAGAATCTTTAAGCAGGCCTGGAAAAATAACTTTCCCTATTGAAAGTCAGATAATTACAAGATGTGATAGCAGAGGGAAATACGGAGAAAACACTATAAGCGTTGGAGGCAAAGTAAGCGTTGGAAGTCAAAATCAGGAACAGGGATTTGAAAGTAGAATAGAAGCACATTATATTTTTTCTGAAAAGGTTATGCAAGGAAAAGAATTTTCTGTACTCGTAAGGCCATTTTACTTTCCATATAAAGTCGGAGATACTATAATTCTTTGGACTGGGAAATATTGTTTAATAAATCCTTTTCAAGGTATACGTGATAATCTTGAAGGATTAAATGCTTCTGGAATTAGAATTGTTGATGATGTTAGGATGTGTGGTGCTGACGAAAAAAAAGTGTGTTTTGGTACAGACTCTGGAGTTGGAAGCAGTTTTTGTAATATTGAAGTTAATGGTGACGATGAAAAAGGAAGTGTAAAGAAAAATAGCAGGAGAGTTTATTATGAGTCTGGTTTGGTATATGCTGCTATCTTCTCTGATGTTGATAATTATGAGTGTAATGTTAAAAGACTTGCTTTGAGGGCGAAAAGCCTTGCAGATACATATTCTAGAAAGGCACAGCTTGTTTCAGCACAGTCTGGGGATGCATGCGGTTCCTCGCTTGTTGGGTTGATGGATAACTATGCATTAAACCTTGAGATAAACGGCTCTAGAGAGTTAAGCACTGCAAGGATTCTTGCAAAACAGATAGAAGAAGTGCAAGAGCCATTGCTTTGTTCTTTGTGGAGGTCTGGAGAATGATGAACAATAAGGGGCAGATAAAAATTCAGGAAATGGCTTTTGTACTGATGGCTATATTTGTATTTTTTGCTCTAGTCGGTTTGATGTTTATTTCTTATAGAGTTTCAAATTTGAGAGAAGGTTCTGAAGTAATAAAGGAAGATGCAACGAAAGAATTGCTTAAAAATATTGCAAACACTCCTGAATTATCTTGGGCGGGCTGTTCAAACTGCATAGATCTTGATAAGGCAGTTGTATTAAACGGAAATGGAAGCAGTGAAGAACAATATGCTGGTCTCTTTGGATTAAATTATATGAAGATAGAAAGAATTTATCCAAAAAGAGAAGACGGAGAGTGCATTTTGGGAGCTTATCCAAGATGTAGTGAATTAACGTTAGTAGATACAAAAGAAGTAAAGGGGACGAGCAGTAGTGCGTTTGTTGCATTGTGTAAATGGGATGGAGAATTGAATACAGAAGTTTGTGAATTAGGAAGAGTAATTGCTTCCGGGAGCGGGTTGAATGAGAATTAAAAATAAAAAGGGACAGGAGGAGATGGTAGGGTTTGCATTAATAGTAATTATAGTGGCTGTTGTGGGTGTTGTGCTGCTAGGATTTGCTTTGAGGAATCCAGGAGAAAGTAGCGAAGCAAGCAGTGTTGAAGTTAATCAGTTTCTTGAAAGTTTGGCTCATGTGACAAGCGATTGCGATTATAATTCTAGAAATGATTTTGCAAGCATGGAGGAATTGGCAAGAGAGTGTTATACCAATCCAGCAGACACATGTACGGGAAGTGAAGAAAATGTATGTAATGCATTGAATGAGAGTTTGAAAGGGATTATAAGCAAGGGATTAGACATAGGAACTGAAAAATACTATGAAGGGTTTGAAATGAATATAGGTTTTGAGCCTAAGGAAGTTGGGGAAGAAGAGGTTGAGATAATAAGTCTAAAGGAAGGTAGTTGTGAAGGGAGAAAGGTGGGGGGAGAATACCTTATAAGCAGTTCAAGAGCAAGAGGAAGTATTGCAATGAATTTAGTATTGTGCTTAGAATAAAGAGTTAGACATGGACTATTATATTTATTGAATCTACAACTAATTTTGGTTTTAATCTTTCCCTTTTACCTGTCTTCTCTGCTATCATATCTATAAAACCAAAACGCTCAAGGAGCTTAATGTCTTCTTTTACTGACTTGAAATCTCTACCCAGCATCTTTGCAAGCTCATAGATAGACTTAGGTTTCTTGGTTTTTATTACGTTTAGAAGGCGTGCCTTTTCATTTGATAATAGCTTTCTTAGTGCTGAAAGACCTTCAAAATCTCCTCCTTCTTCAGAAGGAGAAAGCATCTTAAAAAATGCTTCGAACCTTCCTGCCTTTTCGAATACTGTTATCTCTCTCGTCTTTGTTCTCGTCGCCATTTTGTATATCTGTTAAGGTAAAACCTATATCTGATAAATATTATTATGTATATATATGTTTTGGTCTAACATATATATTATGCTGCTTGTTTTAATACCCTATGATATAGTCATTCACTGTGTTGCAATTCACAGTGATAGCACAAGCCTTATATAGGGTTCTAGGAGGAGATTTGTAACCACCCCTATTGTGCGAATTAGGTAGGGATAAGTTTTTAAAGGCTTGAAAGCTAATTCATATTACTCTAGTAAGCTAGGGTTAGTTATGCTTTACGCATAGCGTCTCGGCGGGTTGCCTCTTAGAAGCAACCTCCCTCACGGGAATCCTGCGGGATTGCCAATGACAACAAAGCTGAAAGGAGGTTATGAAAAGAATGTTTAAATTTAAAAAGATTGCATCTGTTATTGTAGGTACAGTTCTAGCAAGCTCGACAATCGCATTTGCTGCTGCGGCTAATTACCCAGACCCATTCATAAAGAGTGGAAATGCTGATATCGCTGTTGTTTATGGAAGTAACTCCGGAGCCGAATTCGACTTACTGGCGGTACTCGATATAAATAGCAACTTGCAGACTACACTTGCTACACAGACTGCATCTGGTGGCTCAAGCGGCTCGAGAGCTTCTGGCAATGACTTCGTTCAATTGGATAAATCAAACAACAGATTAAATCTGGGAGATGCCATTAGTGGACCTTTTGGTACTTCAGTTGACGAAGATGACTTACCTGGATTGTTGGCAGACGGTACATACACCGCTGACGACTCTGACACATTTGATTATGAGCAGAAAATAACTCTAGGTGCTGCAGAATTAGCCTATTTCAGAGATTCTGATTACGAAGCCCTTGCGGGACTTAGTAGCAGAACACCTTCTATAGGAATAAATATTTCTGACAGCCAGTTTGTTCTTAACTACACTCTTGACTTCCTTGATGATGCTGAATCTGATGTCGCTTCAAGTGATTTAGAAGATTTGGAAGGTAGCTTCTTGCCTCTATTTGGTAAGACTTTCTACGTTTCAGATTGGAAAAATGGAACTGTCGCGGGCAACACTGGAAAGTTGACTCTTCTTGATTCTGCAACAAAAGGCATAATTAAAGAGGGAGAGACTATTACTTTAACACAGGGAGGCAAATCATACGAGGTTAAGATTTCATATGTAGATTCTGACAGCGCAAAACTTTCTATAAATGGCAAGCTAACAAGCGACCTTACAAAGGGCCAGACAGAAAAATTACCTGACGGAACATATGTAGGAATAACTGAAGTTACTAAACTTGAAGTAGCAGGGGAACTTGGTACAGTAGAGTTTAGTTTAGGTTCAGGAAAACTCGAGTTGACACACGGCTCTGAAGTAATTCTTAACGGAGACACAATCTCTGACTTAAGAAGTTATATGGAGAAAGGAAGTGCGAGTGCTGGAACAGAAAAAGTGAACAAAATCGTTCTTGAGTGGAAAGCTGAAGATGAATTGTTCATATCACCTGATTTAGATATAACAATGCCAGGATTTGGAGGCCTTAGCTTCACAATGAATGCGCTTGTTAGAAGCACTGAGGAGAAGATAACTATTGAAGCGGACGGAGATAATAGCGTTCAGTTAATAATTCCAGTTAAAGATGGAATTGCTGATATAAACTTGCTATATTCAAACTCTACTGATAAGTACATTGGAATTGGAAAAGATTCTGATGAACACCTTGCAACCTCTTCTATAAACAGGTTGACTTTCTGGGATAAGAAAAACAATGTTGATTGGCACAAGCAATTTGTAGCAACCTATAACGACACTGATAGTGCTCAATCTTATGTACTCTCCTTTAAACCAAAGGCAGATACATCAAATAATAGAAATGAGACTGATATCAAGAACGAAGTTACAGGAGTGTTTATAGCGACTGATAAAGTTGCTGGAGATGAGATTACACTTGGAGATGTTTCATTTACAATTGAAAGTATCTTTGTAAACTCAACTGATAAGTATGTAAACATCACGGCAGGCACAAATGTAAACTTCAACACTGTTTATTCAGCAGGAGGATTGAGATTTTACTTACCTGTTGCTGTTTCAACTATTGGTGGTACAATGGCTCCTACCGAATCAGTTGGTGTTGGTCCTTCTCAGTTACATAATGCATACGCTGAGCCAAACGATCGATATGGAGTTATCAACTTCACAGGAGATGGTGCGTCTGATGTTGCTGGAAGCATGGTGGGACACAACAATACTGAATGGTATCTTACTATGGATGGCGAGGATAAAGATGACAATATCGCAGGCGGAGTATTATTTGAAGCGAGATTAAATCATAACTCACAAAACGAAGTCACAGTAGACCAATTAAATACAACAACACAAACTTTTGCTGGAACAGGCGGAGTTCGTGGGTTGGAGCTTGGAGATACAAAAGTCTATCAGACATATGTCTATGACGATATTGCTACAAGAATTCTTCACTACACAGATCCAGACCAAGACAGAGCGGAAGTTTACTATCCTTCTGGAAAGTCTGAATCTTATGCAGAGGTATTCTTGAAGAGTGCTACTGCTACTGTAACGGGAGCAACAAATGGCTCAACAGGATCTATCAAAGAGCTTGGTAATGTCTATTTCAAAGACAATGAAGCAAGCAAATTTGATGGAAAGAACCTTATCGTTGTTGGTGGAAGCTGTGTTAACAAGTTAGCCTCAGAGCTATTGGGCGGAGCTGGATGCGGACAGTCATTCGAGGATGCAACAGGAGTCGGAACTGGTAATTTCTTAATCCAGACCTTCTCAAGATCTAACGACAAAGTGGCAACACTTGTTGCTGGATACAATGTTGATGATACTCGAAATGCTGCAAAAGTATTGACTACTGCTACTGTAGATACTACAGCCAGTAAGAAGTACAAGAGCACTAGCGCTACAACAGTAGAACTGGTCGAAGCGGCTGTTTAAAGAGACAGAAAATTTTTATTTTTTTTATTTTTCTCTTTTTTTATTTAGAGGATTATGTCCTCTAATTTCTCTTTTTGGAAAATAGTTATTTTTAGTTAGCTTTTGCTTGACAAAAACCATAAGATTTAAATAGCATTTAATATTAATAAGTATTAAATGGTAAGAGTATTAACTGAAAGGGAAAAGGAAATAATAGAAAAGAAAATGAAAGGGATTAGTTTGACTCAGAATGAGTCAAATATCTTAAGTAAAGTTATCAGACCAAAGCTTAAAGAAATATGTAAAATAAACGCTGAAATGGTTTTGGGTAGAATTGAATACAATCAAATCAGTAAATCAATTGAAAACAAGATAAAAAAAATCATACTTGAAAATATTGATAATGTGGAAGCTCTTATACTGCACGGCTCCGCAGTTCAGACTAATTACCAAGAATATAATGATATAGATATTATCATTGCGGTAAAAAAAATTTTGAAAGAAGAAACAAAGAGAAAATTGATAAAAAAAATTGAAAAAGAAGGAAGGTGGAATAAATTGAAATTAGACATTCAGATATATTCAAAAGAATCAATTATAAACCAATACTCAAACAATCCCTCCCTTATTTACCAGTTAAAAGACAGTAAAATTATTTATGGCAATATAGAAATTCCCAAGAAGATAGAGCTTACTCCTTTAAGTTTGAAAATGAAGCTTGATTGGAGTGAAGGACTTGAAGAGGATTCTTCAGGAAGAGAGATATACTATTCAATAAGAAATGCACTTCTCGTGCTTCTTCTTATAAACAAAAGAGTAGACAATTATCAATTAAATTATAATCTTATATGTTTATTAGGAAAGGATATGCTTAAAAAATTAAAGGATAATTCTGCTTCAAAAGATGAAAAGAATTTGGCTTTAAACTACCTCTCCTTACTTACACGGAACATAGAAAACCAACTTAAAAATTCAAAATGGGAAAAGATAGAAATAGAAAATCATTGATAAGGCTCATTGCAAACACAATTGTACATAAAATTGTGGCAGAACACACAAACAGACCCGAATCAAAAGAATTTCTTAATTCAGAAGTAATAGAATACAGAAGCCAGACAGAAAAAATGTCTAAAAACTATAACTGGAATGACGAAGACAAGGGAATAATAAAAGAAAAGGCATTGGAACAAATAAAAAAGAAAATGTCATTCAAATACTCTGATGTTTCCTTCTCTCATGAAGAAGCTGAAGGACTAATAGATGGGGAAATTACAAACATTGGCATTTAGCCAAATTAAGCTTCCATTAAATTTTTAAATCACCTATAATTAGGTTTTTGATGGAGATAAAAGGAATCGGGGAGAAGAAAACGGGAGAAGAAAAAACAAAGAGCAATGCACAAATTCTGGGACTTCTTTTACTTACTCTCTTGGTTGTAAGCACTGTGGGCTTTGCATTCGTTTCCAGGCCCGCGGGAAGTGATGTTGGCAATTCTGAAGCAAATACGCAACAGCAAGGGCAAGAAGCAAATGGGTATTATAGTATAGACCTTGGAGGGAAAAAGGCATATTTTAGTTATGATTCTGATACAATTAAAGAGATTCCCGTGGAGATAAATATGAGTGCAAATGAATATGTTGGGCAGGTAATATATTACAATAAGGGCGAAGCATTGAGGCAGGAGATTGCGATAAACATAGGGCAATTTGCTGGAAGAGTGCAGGAAGCGTGTTATGGGCAGTGTGAAGAGGACTTACCTGAGAAAAATTGCAACGATTTATTAATAGTATGGAACAAAACTGGTGAAAACAATGTGAAACAGGAGAATAAATGTGTATTTATCAACGGAGATTTAAGAGCTGTGGATGCCTTCTTATACAAGATTTTTGAATTATGAACTGGAATTGCAGAAAGCTTTTAAACCCTCTTAAACAATTTAATTCATGGTTGGTAAAGGAAAGAAAAATAACAAGGTTAAGGAGAAACTAGAGGAGAGAAAAGAAGTTCCGTGGTATATATGGGGAATTATAGGGCTTATAATTCTTGGGGCAGTTATAGGTTATTTTTTCAAAGGTATTGGAACTTACACTTATGAGGGATTGGCGTTCACAAAAGAGAGATATGGGGATGTTGTTGTAAGCCATTACAGTTACTTATTTAAAGATAAAATAAGCCAAGAATTATTGAGATATAATCTTTATCTTAGGATAGATCCAAGAGAGAATAATGTTCCTGTAGAGGGGGAAGTTTTATTCAGTAAATCTGACATAATCTTGAGTGTTGACACAACTTATTTGCAACAATGTTCTGACAGCATTATAGCTATTTCAATGCTTCAAGATTTCATAAAGAATAATGGGTTCAATTTAAAAACTGGTGTTGGACAATTAGAACAGAATGATAATAGAACAGACATACCTTTTGTAAACTGCGAAACACATCCTAATGATTTGCTCATACAGTTAAAGGAAGGAAGCGAAACAAAGATAGTCCAAACAGACGGTAATGGGCTTTGCTATGAAATTAATGTAAATGATTGTGAAATTCTGCCCGCAGTTGAAAAGTTTGTAATAAGATCAATTATAGATGCGAAGAAGACTAATTAGTTTTTTTATTTTAATTCATTTGCTTTTTATCTTGTAAATTATTATATATCCTAGTATTATAATTGCACATACAAGGAGAGTTATTATTGTAATGATGTTTAAATTTTGTGCTATAATTTCACAATTGTCTCTAAATAAAATTCCTAAATAAATGAGAATTACAGACCATATTCCTGCACCTAATACTGTGTAAAGAGAAAATCTGCCTAAATGCATACGGGAAAATCCAGCAGGAAGAGAGATGAGCTGTCTTATGGCTGGAATTAATCTTCCTATAAACGTGGTTATTTCTCCGTGCCTTTCAAAATAATTCTCTGATTTTTTTATTGTTTTATTATTAAGAAAGAGGAATTTTCCGTATTTCAAAACAAGAGCATTAACTGCTCCTCTTCCAAGATGAAACGCTAGAATGTAATTAATAAACGCGCCCACCAAACTTCCAAGAATAGCCATTACTAAAACAAGAATAAAAGACATTTCTCCCTGTGAGATTAAAACTCCTGCAGGAATAAGAACAACTTCACTTGGAAATGGTATGAATGAACTTTCAACAACCATTAGAAAAAAAATTCCGAAATACCCCAATTCCCCAATTGCTGAAACTAAAAAAATAACAATTGTACTGAAAAAGCTTTCTGATGCGAAGCAACTCTCTATCATAAAAATTTATATTTAATATGTTTATAAGTTTTTACTTTATTTCTGCCAAATTTCCTTGTGAATTTCCTTAAAATCGGAGTAAATAGGTATTGAATCTATGTTGAATAGCCTTGCTCCCAAGAACCAGAGGATTACCACCATTACTGTACTTCCGAAATACCATGTTAATACATGTGTAATGTCAAAGTAATTATAACCTATAACAAATAACTTTGCGAAGACAAGTATTCTAATAAGGTTGATAATATAAAAGGTTAGAACTAAAAACAATATGTTACCAATTCTTTTTCTCAAAGACATCTGTGTTGTTAGATTAAGAATAAATAGAAGATAATAAGCCGCCCCTGCGACACATGCAGGAATTATAGTTGCGTAATATCCTTTAAAAAAGATTACGTTCTCTCCCAAAACAACAGCATCGGGATAGAGTTGTTGTATGAAGAAAAAGGAAGCTTTAATCGTTGCAGGATTAGCTAACTTATAGATAAGCCAAAGATTTCCTAAAGCAAGAGCAAATAAAATAATATACCTTGAAATTAATCCAGAGGCTTGCTTTATATTCATCAATAAATAAGAAGAAAAGAGTTTAAAAATTAAGCTCTTGAGACTCTTACAGCAACAACTATAATTAAGATTATAAGAATTACGTTAATTATTCCTATTACCCATATCAAAGTATTATCTCCGAATATATTTGTCTTTTTTGCGTCTCCAAAGTCTACCGCAATTTCTCTTGTTCTAACGCTGTCTTCGGTTCTTGCTTCAAAAGTGAATAACTTTTCTCCTGAAACATCTGCTTTAGGTGTAAGCTTAAGTGTAACTTCTTTTGACTGCCCTGCAGTGAGTATAAATGAAGTCTCTGATATTGAGTCAAGTTCTGCCCAAGAGCTGAATCCTCTTGCTCCTACTGTAAATACTTTCTGTTCTGAAGCTGTGTTTGAAACTGTTACTGAAACTGTCATCTGCTCTCCAGGAATAGCATCTGAATCAAGATTAGCGGAAATACTTATTCCGGTTCCGCTTGAAGTTCCTGAATTTGAATCAGATTCTGAACAACCGAATATTCTGAATGGTATTCTTTCAGAGTCATCTGAAACTTCTCTGTAAACTCCATTCTTATAATCATACTCCGCTACTAATTCTAGAACATATGTCTTGTCTGCTGTATTTGAAGGAATATCGAATGCAAATTCTAAACTCGTATCGTCTCCAATGTCCAGATCGTTTCTTATTTCTTGTGTTAAATCCACTCCAAGATCCCTATTTATCAATTTGACTTTTACTTGGTCTTGGTCTTCGTCTCCAACATTAACTACATCTAAGGATAATGAAACTCTGTCAGAACATGTTGCCTCTGTAGGTGATAATATTATATCGTCGAATCTTATGAACTTGCCCTCATCATTTTCTCGGTCAACAGTTATTGATTGATAGAATGTATTGCTCAAATCTGAAGACCTATCTGCACATAATTTCTCTTCCCCTGCGTCTCTGCTGTATGCTTTTACTGCAAGTTTGTAACTTCCATCGTCTAAATCGCCTGGAACTCTGAATTCAAATGAGGCAGTTTCTTCATCATCTTCCCCTATATTTCCAAGATCTACTTTTTCATCATCGCTTCCAAGGAAATCAATCTTGCTTGTAACATCATTTCCTGCAGAATCGAACAAGGCGAATTCTACAAAAACATCTCTTACTGTGTCTGAACCTGTGTTTTCAACATCTACATCGACTTTAATTGTCTCAAGAAGTAACCATTCCTCTTCATCTCCGTCTTCATTGCTTATGTCTACTCCATTTATTGTAAGATTTGATCCAATTGAACCTGCCTTACAGAATGATTTTGTAAGAGTATATGTTTCAGAGTCCTGAACATTATTTGCTGAATCTACTGCATTAACTGTGATTGAATGTGATCCGAAGTTTAAGACAGTAAGGTCAGATGTTGGGACAACAGTTATAGTTTTAGAAGATGTTGATTTTAATAGAGATAACGAACTAATTTGGTTTAAGCCATCAAGGAATTTGACGGTGAATGCACCAGAACTTGATAGTGCTAGTGTAAGGTTTTTGTTTCCTGTGTTGCCTAGAACATATGTTCCGTTCTTTGTGAATGAAATCTCGTCGCCCTTTGAACCTGTAAATGCTGGTGCGTTATTTATCGTTATTGAACCGAAACTTAAAGTTTTAGCACTTCCTGCTCCAGGTGTGATTGTTATTGTTCCTGCAAGTGTTCCATCCTGTTTTGATGCAAAAGTAAATGTTGCTTTAACTGAAACTGTCTGAACCGTTGTTGAACCATCCGCAACTGAAATAGGACTTGATGGAGTGAAAACAATTGTAGAGAGGTCAGCACTACCTGTATCTGTGCTTGTCAATGTAAGTGTATCTGCTCCTGCAGAATTATTAATCTTGAAAGTTACATCAAATGAACCGGCATCATGGTTTATTGTTGAGGGGAATGAAACATCAAAAGGATTTGAAAGAGTAGCGGCACCCACAACTGAAACTAGAAGTACAGCACTAAGTAATGCAAAAAGCCCTAAAAATATCTTTTTTGATTCCATTTTGTTGTAATTCTGAAATTATAACACCTTTATAAATTTTTCTATAGTGCAGTTTTTTACAGACGACAAGGAAGGTTTAAATAATTTAGGTTTCTTAAGAAAACAAGGCATCTCATGGTTATTAAAGCAAGAGAAAATTTGGTTGGTGCATGGGCTTTTCTAATAGGAATTGTCCTTGCGGTTTTGTTTGGATTCCTAGCTGGTGCGTTTGAAACTATAAGGAATAGTCCATTTCTTCTAGGGATTATGGCTATTTTGGGTGTAGTTGTAGGATTTTTCGTCGCTGAAAAGGATATAAAGACTTTTTTGATTGCGTCAGTATCGCTTGTATTGGTGAGCTTCACAGGCATATCTGGTCTTGTTTTAGGGTCTGCAATAGGGGGAATAAATATAGGGAGAATTATCTCTGCTATTCTACAAAGCTTGCTTGCATTATTCGTTCCTGCAACAATTATTGTAGCCTTGAAAAGTGTGTTTAGTATAGCTAGCAATTAATGTACTATATAATAGGAGAAAATAATTTCGAACAACATGAAGCTAAAATTAATTAGTGGAATGGTATATGACATATGCGATAGCGTTGCTTCTCCTCCGTTTCATTCTGTGGAATTAACTAAAAATAAGCTACCTGTAAAAGGCAAATGGATTATTGATTTGAAGAATAATAAGTGCAAAAACGAGAAAGGAAGAAAAATTAAATTAACATTTAATGAAAAACATCATAAATGGTTCTTAAAACAAATTAAAAATGCAAATATACCCTTAGAAGCTATAGATTCTGCTGAATTAATAATTGAATTTAATTTAAAAAATAGAGGGAATGCAAATAAAGTATCCTGCAAAATAGAATGTGCTGGAAGGGTATATTATCACGAGAAATTCTTTAGTATTTTTATGGTATTGTAATGTAAATTCAACCGCTAATAAAATCCGGCCTAATTTCCTTCTTCTCTGAAGACGTCTTGTGAATCTCTGCGAATTTTGGAGTTACAATTATCATGTGCTCTCCGAACCCTGCAATACTTCCCTCAATTGCATCTGCTGTCTTCTTTATCTTTGAGATTGCCCTCTTCAACTCTATTACATCTTTTGTTTTTAGAACTTTAATATCTATAACTGCTATTGTATAACCCTCTCTCAAGGCGTTAAGAATATCATTAATATCTTCATACTTTCTTAAAACAAAAGGTTTGACTACTATTTTGCTGTCTTTATTTTCAGCAGAATTAAGGTCTATCTCAACATATTCTTCGCTGTTTTCTTTCCCGAATATCCTCTTTAAATTAAACGCCATATTTTCTAATGACGAGGTCAGTATATAAATATTCCTATGATTTGAACATATATTTCAAAACATATGTCAATTATTTTTCTTCGAAGCAAATTTGCTTATTTCTGCCCTTAGAAGTTGAATTCTGGAATTTAATTTTGATTCTTGTTTTTCAAATGAATCTAATTTCAATTCAGCCGTCTTTTTTTTCTCTTCAAGCTCTTTCAACAGAGAATTTTTTTCTGATTTCACCATTATTCCAGAAAGAACTTTGTAAACATCTCCAGAAGAATCTTTTACTTCTTTAAATGCATTGACAATTTCATTTAATTCAACTTGAATAGATTGTTTTTGATGCATAAACATCTGAAAATTTTGTTCAAGCACTTGAAGCTCTTTTATTTTTGCTGAAATCTGTTCATTATCCATCTGATTAAATTGCCTTAAGTTTTGCAATCTTTGTTCTTGGCTTATAGAATATTTTTGAACCGCAGTGAGGACAGACAAATCTTTTTTCAAGAATCTTGCTACTTATTGCCTTCTCACATTTGAAGCATTTGTATTGTGCCATGATTATAATTGTTATAAATAGAGGTTTTTAAAGATTTGCTTAACAAATTCTTGACTCATTCAACTTAGAAGTTGAAGTTTTAAATTTAGTTACTTGCTCTGTTGTAAAGAATAAGCATTGCCTGCAAATATCTTTCCTGTTCTAATGCATCTCCAAATTCCTGCTGCAATTCTTTTTGCCTTTCCTTTAGGATGAAATGGAGACTGCTGTTTCTGCCTCTGAATCAATTCGACGGCGTTATAATTCTTTCTAACTCTCGTTCCATATCCTGCGCCAAACTTTCCTGCTGCACCTATTTTCTTTCTTTTACTTGCCATATTTATTGTTAATTTTGAGGGTTCTTAAAGATTTGCCTTGCAAATCTTTAGCCCATTCAACTTTAGAAGTTGAAATTTTAAACTTTCACAATGAGGTTTAACATAATAAAATGGGGATGCCCGGATTTGAACCGGGATTTTGAAGTCCCAAACCTCAAGTACTAACCAGGTTATACTACATCCCCTGTATTATGAGAAATTTAATCGGGTTTTTAATCTTTCCTAATTTGAGATACTGTTTACTTAAAGGGATATGATTAAATAGTCAAGTCTCCTCCTTTTTTA
>JBBSYL010000031.1:0-36833 GCA_038045265.1 Nanobdellota archaeon
ATAGAATATTGTGCTAGAGATTTACGAGGGATAAACCTCTAAGGTGACAGTATCAGTTATTAGAATTATTTATAATATGCTAAATCCAACAAGTCATTTTTCTCCGTTACCCAGACTTTGCAGTAGAGATGTTATCAATATTCTTAGACCTGTTTTGCTTGAAAGTTTTCAGAGTTATGAGGGAGTTCAAAGATATGCCTTGGAGCAGATTTCTCTAGGTATGAAAAGAGAAAGATATACTTCTAAAACGTTAGCACAATTTCTTCGTCTTAATTCAAATTATGTTCTTAGGGTGGTAAAAGGTGCAGAACCAGTTTCTGACGGTTTTGTTAGTATGGTTAGTTTGCCTTTAGGATTGATAGCAGATACCGAACAATCAGTAGTTCCTCTTAAGAGAAATCTTCGGTCGGACAAGTATGTTGAAGTAAGGGATAAAGTTATAGGAGCTAGAGAATATGGTTCTGAGTGGGGAGAAAGGGATAAGAAAATTGATTTAATTCAAAGTATAACCCTTTTAGTTCTGGATGCATGCTTTCCTAAAGTAGAATTGCCATTTGTTTGATAGGAGTTATGGAGAGATTGTTTAATAGTAAACTTCAATAATCTCAGCATTAATTTTATATTTCTTTATAACTTCAAAAAATTCATCTTTACTTTCAACAGGTATGAGTATACTACTCTTTCCTATTTTCTTTCCATAATATTTTTCAAGTAATCCTGAGTATTTTTTGCCTTGCAGTTTGAAACCGTATATTTTATTTAGGAATGCTCCCCTGTTCTTTCCTATTGCTTCCCAAGACATAAGTAAATGCTTCTTTCCTGAAATGTCTGATGACAAGTAGGGGCCGTAAAGAATTGTTCCAGTGCTTTCAATGCTCTTTTTCAACTCTTTCCATTTATTTAGACTTCCTATAATTAAGTTAATAGTGTTGTCTATTCCTAATAGTTTGAATTGAATAGACTCTCTGGAAGAGTAAAATTCGTTTAGTGCTTTGTTTATCTTGTTTTCTATCTTTTTGTTTTTTCCAGTTATCTCTATGAATATATCTATATCACTATCTTTTGTGGCTTCTCCTCTTGCAGAAGAGCCGAATAAAATGATGTTTTTTATTTCCCTTGGTTCATTAAGTGTTTTCAATAAATATGCTGTGAAAGCAGAGGCATACGCTTTATACATTTTCCACCTCTTTTTTTAGTTCAATGAATAGGTTTATTTTTTCATTTAGTTCTTTTTCCGTTATTAGTTTTCCATAAGCTATTTTATCTCTTTCTTTTTCTATTAAATGTGCTTTTTCTAGAATAGAATTTAATTGCGGAAGACTCTCGGGAGATGCAGTAATTTTGCTTTCAAGCAATTTTTTTATGTTTTGTACGCTTTTCTTCAGCCAAAGATGATTTATCTTTATTCCAGGCTTTAAAATATTCTTTTTCTTGAGATATTCTTCAAGAAGAGTTGCAGTTCCAAGGGATAAGCTGAAGGCGAGTCTTCTTTGATGTGCAACTATTCCCTTGACTTCATTTAAAGCTGAATTTATTTCATCGAGCACTTCTTCTATTATTTTATTGCTTTGTTCCGTCATTTTAAGTCAAATGTCTTATGATACTTAAGACAGATGTCTTTATAAACTTTTCTTTTTTAAGTCAAATGTCTTATGATACTTAAGACAGATGTCTTTGGTAGGTTTTTGAAGGTATTGGTATGGGGAGATTGTATGATAAAAGATAATACTAAAGATGAAATAATTATGGAATTAAAGGAGGAGATGAAGATTTGGCAAGAGGTATCAATGGAGTCTTTGTTTGCTTTAAATAAAAAATATAATATCTGATTCTAACAAATGGGAATATTTATATAGTATATAGCTATATACTTTTATGGTTACAACAATACAAGTTGATGAGAAGACTCTTCTTATTTTGAAGAAGCTAAAGGAAGCATTAGATGCTTCTTCGTATGATGAGGCAATTAACAAAGTTGCAGTAAAGCACCTTAGACCTAAAAAATCTATGGCGGGTTCTCTTGCGAAATATTATAAGAATTATTCTACTGAACAAATGATTAAAGAATTAAAAGAGGATAGAAGAAAATTTGACAGAGCACGAGATTTTTGATTCTAATGTATGGATAGATTATCTAATAAAGGGTAGTTTTAGTGATAAAATTGAGCAGGATGATATCTTTTCTATTTCTTCTTTTTCTCTATTTGAAATAAAGAAAAAGCTTTTGAGAAATAAGATGCTTGGAAAGAGAGAGATTGAAGAGAAGATGTCTTTTATAAAAAGCAAAAGCATAGTTGTGAATGTAGATGAGAAGATTGCTGAAAAAGCGGCGGAGATATCTGAGGAAAAAGGTTTAGGTGCAGGAGATGCAATTATTTATGCTTCTGCTATTATTAATAATTCAGTCTTACTTACTTTGGACAACGACTTTAGGGGATTGGATAAAGTTAAGGTGTTGTGAAGGGATATGGAGAGATTGTTTAATTGAGAAGAAATCCCCGTAGCTCTGCTATGGTTGGGTAAGCTAAAACACAAGACAAATAATTATCTCTAATATGCTACTATCTGCACAAGGTAGCGATTATTTACAGAGCTAACCTCAGATTTTCACTAAATAGGAAGATTTATATATAGTATTAACTGTTAGTTAATGAACATTAACTATTAATTAATGATTAAAATATGGAAATATTAAACCCAACAATCCAAAAAATAATGACATTTGTTTTGCGTCAGATAACAGAAGCTCCAACTATCGCTACACTTGCAGAAACCTTTAATATGTCGCATGTTGGTGTTTGGAAAGCAGTTAAGGGGCTTGAAGAAATAAATCTTATTAAATTAAAGTCAACAGGAAAAAAGAAGAATAGTACTTTTACGATTCATATTAACTGGAATAATTCTTTGGTGGAAAAGACACTTGTATTAGCATTAACACATGAAGTAGCAAACCAACAGAGATGGGTATTTAATTTTGCTGAATTAGAGAAAGAGGTAGAATTCTTGATTCTATATGGCAGTATTTTACATTCTCCAAAAGAAGCTAACGATGTTGATATAATTAGTGTTGTTTCTAATAGTAAGAATTTTATAAAAATAAATAAAAGTATTCTTAAAATTCAAATGCTTCAATCAAAAAAAGTACATGCGATTAATTTTATATCAGAAGAACTGAAAAAAGAGCTAAGAAAAGAAAATAGAGCATTTCTTGATGCCTTTAAAAATGGGGTTGTTCTATTTGGACAGAATAAATTTGTATCCTTTATTAAGGAGTTAAATCAATGAACTTAAAGAAAGTTAGAGAATGTTTTATTACGGCAAAGAATAGCGATGCAAAGGGCAGGAAACATAAAGGTCTTCTTGTTAGAACACCAAATCAATCACTTGCAGAACATTATATCTTAAAAGCAAAAGAAAATCTGGAAGATTGTGATTATTATCTAAAGAAAGGAAGGGATTACAAATTGCCAGAGACATGGTTTTATACGTTATATTATTGTGCATTGGCTATTTTGAGCAAATTTGGTTTGGAAAGCAGAAGTCAAAGATGTACTGCTTCATTTATGCGATATATTAAAGATAGTAAATTAATTGAATATGATGATGAATTTATTGAGCGTATTACAGTTTATGATGATAAGAATCAGACAACTGATGTTGATAAACGCGAAGAGGCAAGATATGGACCAGAAACAAAAATAAAAGATGTTGAGAAGATATATCTGGAAATGACAGAAATTTGTAGAAGAGCAATTACACAGACAGAAGAGATTGTTTTCTCAAATGAGAAATTTGAAGTTCCTAAGGAATTGTTGGATTGATATGGGGAGATTGTTTAATTAATCTTTTTGTAAGCAAATATATTATAATTCAAACTTCCTTTATAGGGTTCATAATTTGGAAGAGGTTTGTCCAATACAAATCCTAGTTTAAGATATAATCTGAGAAATCTATCTTTTATTGTTCCATTTCTTACTTCTTCTAAATATTCTTCAATGGATTTTCCAGTTCTTCTATGAAATTGAGCATATTGACATCTCAGTGCTGATGCTCTATATTTTAATCCTAATTGTTTTGCTAATTCTAAACTATATCTCACTAAGGCAGTTCCTATTCCTTGGTGTTGATGTGATGACTCTACCGCTGTTGATGTGACAAATAAGGTATTTGGTTTTATTTCAGATTCATATTCTTCAAACCAAGGTTTATAATAAGGTTTTCTGTTTTTTAGTATTCTTTCTGCTTTTACATTAGGAAAAGATAAATTTGCAGGAACGCATGTGAAGAATCCCACTATTTTTCTATCAACTTCTGCAACCCATATTCCAAAAGTATTTAGTCTATATCTAAGAATATCATGTTTGGCTTGTAATTGAGGAGTATAACTTTTCTTTTCAACTGAAAATATTTGAGGCAAGTCTCTTTCATTTGCTTTTCTTATTTTAGGTTCCATTTTATTGTATTTTATAAACGAAATAAGTCCAGCCGTTTAATTTTTCTTTATCTACTATATTAAAATTAAAACCATATTTGCTAATTAATTGCTCTAGATATTTTATGTCTCCAGAATCTGAAAATACTAACAATATTCTACCTTTATTTGTTAAATGATTTCTTACTTCTTTGAAGAAAGTATGAAGTGTTTGATAATTTTCATCGAGTGCTCCTCTCTCGAGCATATCTCTAGGTTTAAACCATCTAAATGGAGGATTAAATAATATTAAGTCAAATCTTTCCTTTATATTTGAGAATAAGTCACTTTCAATTACATTTATTTTATCTTCCTTTTTGTTCTTTTTTATATTTAATTTTGCACATTTTATAGCTTGAGGGTTTATATCCGCGCTTAATACTCTATTTGCCTTTTCTGATGCAAATATTCCTTGTATTCCAGTTCCTGTGCCTAAATCAAGAACATAATCGCTATCTTTTGTTTCTTTTAGAATATTTTTAGCAAGAAGTAATGAATCTCCCCATAAGGGTGCAAACATTTTTGGTAAAACAATTAGCTTTTTCTCTAATACTTCTACTTCTTTCTCATTATTAATTTCTTCTAAATTATTATAGACTTCATCTTGCCATTTTCTCCTTCTTTGGATTTCTTTCTCATCCATTAATGGCTTATATCCATTCATTAAAATGATAACTTTGAAGTATTTTTATTTGTTTGCTTTTGATTCCTTATGCAACAATCTTTATAATCATTGAATATTAAGGCAGTTTATGAATGCAATTGAAAAAGTGAATGGGCCGTGTGTGATATTGGCCGGGGCGGGAACGGGAAAGACATATGCGATAGTTGAAAAGATGAAGCATCTCGTGCAAATAGGCGTAAAGCCTGAAAGGATTGTATGCATCACGTTTTCAAATGAGGCGGCGAATAATCTTGTTCTTAGAATTGAAAAGATACTTGGGATAAATGGTAATAGCAATAATGCAAGCAAGCCAGTTATAAGAACATTTCATGGTTTTTCTGCTGATTTACTTAGAAGCTATGGAGATAAAATAGGGATAGGTAAAGAATTTAAGATACTTGATCCTGACCAAGCAAAAGTGATACTGCACAGAAATCTAAAGGTGAATGTAATAAATTGTCATAGGTACATTGGAACGATTGGAACTGCTAAAGATTTAGGAATTAAATTGGAAGAATTTCAGAAGTTTCTTTCTGTTGAATTGAGTAAATATGAAGGAATTAATTTAGAAGGAAAGCTTGAGACATTGAATTTTGAGTTTCAAACAATGCATATAAGAAAAGACTGGGATAGAAAGAAAGTTCTTGTAAGCGAGATGAAGAGATTGAAAAGAATAATTGAATTGAAAAAGTTTGTAAGTGCTTGGAATGCTTATGAAAAGTTAAAGGCAAAGGGAAATTATCAAGATTATTCTGATTTAAATGCAAATGCCCTGCATTTGCTTGAAGATAATCCAGAAATAGCTGAAAATTATGATTATGTCGTAGTAGACGAGTTTCAAGATACAAATAAACTGCAACTTGATTTTCTTTTTAGATTGTGCTTAAATGGAAATATTACTATTGTAGGGGATATGAACCAATCAATATACAGATTTAGGGGAGCATATAAAGATAATTATTCATTTTTTAAGAAAGCATTTGAAGTTAAAGAAGACGATGTGTTTAATCTTTCAAAGTCTTATAGGTCTCCAAATAAAGTGCTTAAGTTGGCGCATACATTAATATTGAATAATTATCAAAATAAAGAAGAATGCTTTTTTGTTGATAACGCCCATAATAGGGAGGGGGATAAGATAGAAGTTTATGAAATGAAAGATGCAAGAGAGGAAGCAAGAAAGGTTGTTGAGTTAATTAAGAAAGAAATTGAAAGCGGAATTGCATTGGAAGAGATATGTGTTATGTTTAGAGCACATCAACATGGGAGGGTGATAAGAAAAGCGCTTGAAGAAGCTGAAATTGCGTATTATGCTGTTTCTAAAGCGTCTCTGTTAAAGCAGAAGTCTGTGAAAACGGCAAGAGATTATATGATTATACTAAATAAACTGAAGAAGAAAGAGAAAGGAGGAGAAGATTCATGGTGGGATTTGGTTTATCAGCTTGATTTTTCCCAAGAGGATTTAATTAAGATAGGAAAAGCGATAAAGGATTTTATTGGAAGTAATAGAAAGAAGGAAGAGGATGAGAAAAAGGATAATATTGGAGAGATAAATGGAAAAGACATTGTGTCTGTTTATTTGTTTAATAATTTGGAGAGCATTGTAAGTGAAAAAGGGAAAATGGCTGCAAAGATTTTAATTGAGAAGATAAAGATATTAATTCCTACGCTTGACAAGCCAATAAGCGAATTGATGAAAGAAGTTTACAGGGTTGCTGGACTTGCAAATGAACAACAGACAAAAGAAGAAAAGGAGATAATGATTAATCTAAATAAGTTTTATGAAATAGGAAAGTTGCATGAAGAATTGTATGATTCTACTCTTGATAATTTTCTTTATTATCTGGATATACTTGAAAGTTTGGGAATAGAATTGGATGCTTCTGAACTTGAAGAGAAAGGAGTGAGGTTAATGACTTCGCATGCGACAAAAGGATTAGAATATAAAACAGTTATAATTACAAATCTTGCACAAGGGAGATTTCCAATTGAAAGATACATAAGCAATACTTTAATTCCTACTGAATTGCTTCCTGAAGTTAAAAATGAATTGAAGGGCATGAGTGAAGATGAGAAAGAAGAATACGTTAAGAGTTATGAAAAATATAATCAATTACTTGAAGAGAGGAGATTGTGTTATGTTTCTTTTACTAGAGTTAAGGAAAAATTAATTCTTACATATGCTAAAGAGTATGGGGGGAAAGAGTTTTTGCCTTCTATGTTTCTTAATGAGATTGCTTACAAAAAGAATGAAGATGTTAATTTTGAAATAGATAGCGAAGTAAAATGGAGTGAAAAAGCAGAAATGGGTAATAAGGAAAAGAAATTCAGCATAAATGCATTTGTTAATGCACAACAATTAGAAGAAGCTGTAAAAAATGGCGTTAGAGAGGAAAAATTAGAAGAGAAGAAGAAATTGTCTCCAAGTGCATTGTTATTATTTGATGAGTGCCAGAAAAAATATGAATATAGATATGTGTATAATATGCCTGATAGAAAAACGATAGGGTGGGAGGCTATGAGGTTGGGAAGTTTCGTCCATCTTATTCTTGAAAAAGGAGTAAGCGCAGGATTTTCTAAAGTAGATGATTTTCTTTCTCTTTCTCGTGAAATGAGCATGGAAGAAGATTGGGAAAGCGTCGAATTGCAAGAAGCTGAAACTCTTATTAAAGTATTCTTTGAAAGACATAAAGGAAAATATGGCGAAAAGACCAAGACAGAGCAGTATCTACCTATGAAGATGGATGGAATTGACTTTATAGGGTTCGCTGATAGGATTGATTTTACTGAAAATGGGGTGGAGATAATAGACTATAAGACTGGGAAGAGCAATATTTCTCCCAAAGATAGAAACTGGCAACTTGGATTTTATGCACTTGCTGCGCAAGAAAAATATGGGAAAGTGAGAAAAGTTGTGCTTGATATGTTAAAACAGGAAAAGCCATTAGAGTTTGAGATTGATGAAAGAGGAAATGCACATTGTATATCTAGCAAATATATAGAAGGATTCAATATAAATCACATTCGCGAGGAAATTTTAATTACTGCTAAAAAAATACAAGAAGCTTTCAAGAACGGATTTAAGCCGTGCCCTGTTGAGAAAAATTGTGATTTCTGTAATGAATATGTCTATAACCTTTGAGAAAGGTTCTAGGAGTCCAAAAGAGATTGGATGGATTGTGAGCGAAAGATATAAATTATTACTTTAATTGTGATTATTATGAATATTAAGAAAACTGGTAAGCTTGAAAAATCGATAAAAGAAGATGCAAATTTGGGATTGCATGATAATGTAATTTCTGATAAACAAAATAATAAACTAATGAGTTCTATGGCCGGTTCACTTAAGAAGTATTTTAAGAATAAGCAGGAAGTAATAAGCAGGGAAGACATACTTAAAGATTTAAGGGATAAAAAAGATAGAGATGTATAATATAACGATTTTAGAGGATTAAAGAATGTGGTTATTTTTGATAAATAATCCTTGATTAAAGTTTAAGCCCTTTATCCCAATTTGTCGGCATTCTCGATTTTCTCTTCTTTGGTTTTGCGCTTGATTCTTTGGCGCAAAGATAAGCTGCCCTAAAAGCTTCTTCTGGAGTTAGGTAACTTGCTTCTTCTTTCAGAACTTCTTTTGGAAAGTTTGCTGATTCGAAGATGGTCTGAACGGTATTTATTGCTTCTAGTTCATCCATTCCAGATTCAATAAGGATTCTTTCTAATCCTTTCGAAATCCTTCCAAATTCTTTGTTTGTATATACTTCAAATTGGTCAAAGTGCAAATCTTTTAGTATCGCATCGCGAGGTACACATTGTGCCGTGATTAAATAGAATGCATCTCTTCCATTTGTTATGAATTCTCTTTTTCCAGCATCAGGTAATTTCTCATAAGCACCCAATCTTCTTTCTACTGCTGTAATTATTGTTTCTTCGTCGTTTTCTTCGAGAAAAAAGTAGGGAACAAAAACTCCACAAATGATAAAATCTTCTGGTTCTATTATTAATCTATGTTCTCTTACAAAAGATAGTTTAGAATATCGTGAAAGAGTAAAGTTAGATACTCCTTGAGGTTGAACGTCGGGAGTTATTATGTAACCCATAAGAGTGTTAATTTAACTTCGCTTTTAAGCTTTTATTTACAAATCGGAAAGCATAAGCTTTTTAAATCAACTTTTTCTCTGAAGAGTAAGATGTTTTATTTAGTTGATGTTGAAGATCATGTAAGAGTTGAGCCTAAGCACTTTGGCTTGCCTACAAGGGAAGCTATAGAGAAACAGCTCAATGAGAGTTACGTCGATAAGGTTACTAAGGAACTTGGACATGTTATAAGTGTTATAGGTGTCGATGATGTGAGTGATGGTATAATAATTCCAGGGGATGGGGCCGCCTATTATAGGTCTTTGTTTAAGCTTTTGATATGGAAGCCTGAATTGCATGAGTTAGTTTATGGAACTATTGCAGAGATAACTAATTTTGGAGCATTTTTACAGATAGGGCCTACTCAGGGAATGATACATATTTCACAGACAATGGAAGATTATGTTTCTTTGTCGAAAACTGGAACATTGTCTGGAAAGGCTAGCAAGAGAAATTTAGCTAAAGGAGATAATTGTGTTGCAAGGATTGTCGCCATAAGCTATAAATCTGGAGAGCCTAAAATTGGACTTACAATGAGACAACATGGATTAGGAAAGATAGAGTGGCTTGAAGAGGATAAGAGAAAGAAGACTTCTGAATTGAAGAAAGCTGAAAAGGCAACAGGGAAGAAAGGCAAGGGAGAGAGGAAATAATGGCTGGAATGAAAGCATGCAAGAAGTGTAAGGCAATTGTTGGATCTGGTAATAAGTGTCTGCAATGTGGTTCGAATGAATTAGCTGAAACTTTTAAAGGAAAGTTAGTTATATTGGATGAGGAAAAATCTGAAATTGCAAAGAATGTAAAGATAAGTAAAAAAGGAGAGTTTGCTATAAAGACAGGATGAAAATGAGAAAAGAGATACACAATAAACTTTTGAATAGAAAAGAAGTCGAACTAGAGTTGGAGTCAGAATCAAATCCAGGTATAGCAAAATGCAGAGCAGATATAGCAAAACATTTTAAGAGTGAAGAAAATCTTGTGGTTATTAAAAGACTGTTAAGCCATTTTGGTAAAAATAATTTTGTGGTTGAAGCATACATATACAAAGATGAAGCTAATATGAAGGCAGTTGAAATGCCTGCAAAAAAGAAGAAAGAGGTTAAACAATAAATAAAATGGCTGATATAAAGAATAGGAAATTCTTTAAACTACCACTTGCAGGAAAGGAGACAGCAAGATGGTAGATAAAGAAAAGAAAGGAAAGAAACAACATAAGAATCATCAGACAAGTGAAAAGTATAAGCTTTACACAATTTCTGGAGAGAGTGTTAAAAAACATAAACATTGTGTAAAGTGTGGGCCAGGAGTTTTCCTTGCACAGCATAAAGATAGAATGAGTTGTGGAAAGTGCGGGTATACTGAATTTTCTAAGAAGTGATTTGTTAGTTCAAGAATACATAAGTGCTAGCAAATATAAATATATAAAAAGACATTTAGTATAAAAAATAATGGTTAATTTAGGCAAGGTCGCGTTTTATGGTCTAGCTTTTGGCGCAGTTTTTACTATGGGTGGAATTGTTGGTTCTGGGCTGACTATTTTGGCTAATAAAAGTACACTCGAGGAAGTTAATAGACAAGCTGAAGCTAAGGTAGAAAGTGTAAAGACAAATGCTTATAATGAAATTGTTAGACAGAGAGAATTGGGAATGCCTGTAACAGTGCATCCAATTAGGGGAGAAGGTAAAAAACAAATGCTTGTTGTTATTGATGGGCATAGAGAAGGATATATTTTCACGGCAAATTGGGAAGGATTCTATACTAGGGGAGGGAATCCCAGAGTTGAGAACCCTATAGAAGCTAGAACCAATCTTATTAGGGTTAATTTTTCTTTGCCATATAGATAATTTTATAACTTCTAATTATAAGAGATTTCATAGAAATTTCTAGCTTTCGCTTTTTACAAAGCTTCAAGTTATAGGAAAGGAAATTAATAATCGGAGAGTTTTGTTCCTTTCCTATTTAGAGGTGGAATTTAAAAAGTACGAATATTTAATTCCATCACTATAGACAAGATTTAAGCTCTTTTTTGAGAGGATGATTTATCACCTCATCTCTTACGATTCGGATATGTTCTTCTACCTTATCAAAGGACTTTGTGAAAAACCTTGAAGAATCGTCATAATTCTAGTTTTTATCGACTTATTATAAACCCATGAAGAGGAGATTCCACCATTCAAGAAGAGCGATGAAATGTCCTCTCCTGGGAAAAAGAGGTGATAGTAATTATAAAATATAGGCATATTTAAATGTTTCGGTAGTGTTATCACTACAAAATGAATAACTTACCTCTTATATTTCACGACTAACTTTACAAAAGGGAGGGGAAGGCATATAAAGTTACTAACCTCTTTCAAGGTATGGGGGAGGATTCTGAGGTTTTTCAGGGAGCAAATGTTAAGCAGAAGGTCAGTCAGGAGCAGATTCATGACCTCCTTTTTAGTGAACAACTGAGTTGGCAGGCTATTATTTATGATTTAATAAATACAGAACAATTAAGTCCATGGGATATAGATATTTCATTGCTTGCTAATAGGTTTCTTGAGAGAGTTAAAGAATTGGAAGAGGCGAATTTTTTTGTTTCGAGTAAAGTTCTTCTTGCAGCGTCTTTATTATTGAGAATAAAGTCTGAAATACTTCTTGATATAGACTTGCAGGATTTGGACGATATACTTTTTGGAAAGAAAGTTGAGAAAAAATATGTGCAAGAGAGAATTGAGTTAGAAGAAGAGATACCTGAACTTGTTGTTAGAACGCCTTTGCCGAGATTTAAGAAAGTTACTTTAGAGCAACTTATTAGGGCGTTGGATACCGCTATTTCTACGGAGAATAGGAGAATAAAGAAGGTTGTCTTGGCAAAGCAACAAGAATATGAAACTGCTTTGTCTTTGCCTAAAAGAAGGATAAATATTCAAGATGATATAAAAAAAGTTTATTTGAGGTTACAAGCCATATTTAAGGAAAGAGAAGAAAGATTGGCTTTTTCTGAAATTTCAAGCAAAGAAAAGGAAGAAATGGTATCCACTTTTATTCCGCTGTTGCATCTTGATACACAACATAAAATCTGGATTGAACAGGAAGGGCATTTTAAGGAGATATGGATTATACTAAAGGAACTTTATGAAAAACAGAATGCTGAAGAACTGGAGGAGATGAAGAAAGAAGTTGAAGAAGAATTGAAGAGACTTCAAGATTTAGGAGAGATTGAAATTGAAGAGGAAGGAGAGGAAGAGGTTGAGGAACTCAGATTCAAAGATTCTAGGGAAAAGAGAGAAGTTGAAGAGGAAGAGTAAATTATATATAGAATTCCTAATATGACCTGATATGAAACAAGAAATTAAAATTAATTCAGTTTATGAGATAACTAGACAAATAAGAAAAACAATTGAATCCAATGATAACTTGCAAAATATCTGGGTCAGGGGAGAGATATCCAATCTTAAGTTACATAATAATGGATGCTCTTATTTTACTCTAAAAGATGAGAAGTCCGAGATAAAGTGTGTAGTTTTTAATCAAGAGTTTAATTTTGAACCTAAAGATGGCATTAAAGTCGTTGTGAGAGGGCGAATAAGTGTTTGGAAATCATGTTATCAAATTGTTGTTGAAGAAATAAATTTGGAAGGCAGAGGAGAATTATATTTTAAATTTCTACAATTAAAAGAAAAGCTTCAAAAAGAAGGTTTGTTTGAAGAAAAATACAAAAAATCAATTCCAATTTATCCAAAAATCATAGGTATTATAACTTCCTTAGAAGGAGCAGTTATTTATGATGTAATAAAGATAATAAAAAATAAATATCCCCATATAAAGATATTAATTTATCCTTCTTTGGTGCAAGGGGATGAAGCAAAGAATAGCATCTCTCGAGGTATTGAATTGCTGAATAGTTTAACTTTAGATACTATAATAATTGCAAGGGGTGGTGGCTCTTTTGAAGATTTATTTCCATTTAATGAGGAAATTGTAGCAAGGGCTATTTTTAATTCTAGAATACCCATAATATCAGCAATAGGGCACGAATCTGATGTTACGATTGCTGATTTAACAGCGGATAAAAGAGCATCTACACCATCAGTGGCCGCGGAAATTTCAGTACCAAGCGAGAAAGATATTCTTAAATTCTTTAGAGATTGGGAAACTTCTCTTTTAATTTGGGTAAAAAATCTTATGGATAGAAATAATAAGTTATTAAAAGAATTATCAAATAGAAAGATATTTAGAAAACCAAATACTATTTTAGAGACATACGACTATAAATATAGTGTTGTTAATAATAGGTTAAATGACTTAAGCCCTTACTCAGTATTGAATAGAGGGTATAGTATAACCATGAAAAAGGGTGAAATTATTTCAAGCGTAAGAGATATAAATGGGGGAGATTTACTTTCTACTGTTGTAAAGGACGGCACAATAAATTCAAAGGTGAAAAATAGGGATGAAAAAAGAAATATCATTTGAGTCTGCGTTGAAGGATATTCAGGTATTAATTGAGGATTTAGAGAATGGGAATATACCTTTGAAAAAAAGCATAGCCAAATTTAAGGAAGGTGCCGATTTGCTTAATTATTGCAAAAAAGAATTAAAAGATTCTGAATTAAGCATACAAAAAATCTTAGATAAAGATGGAAAAATCAAGTTTGAATCATTTCAATAATTATAGTATGAAATCTATTTCTTACTTAAAAAACTAATCAATTGTTTTTCTGTTAGAAGGTTTTCTGAACCAGATTTCATGTCTCTTATTTTGAATTTCTTTTTTCCTATTTCCTCTTCCCCTATGAAAACAACGTAGGGTATTTCAAGAGAATTTGCATACTCTAAAGATTTTCCAGGCCTTTCAAAACTTAACATACATGAAATGTTTTCCTTTCTCAATTTCTTAGCAAGGGATGCAGATGCTTTGTCCTGCGAGATTGATATTAATAATGCAGTGGTTTGTTTTCTTACTTTTATCTGACTCAATGAAGAAACTCTTTCAAGACCGAATGAAATTCCCACTGCAGGGAGATCTCTGCCAAGGAATTTACCTACTGATTTATCGTACCTTCCTCCTCCGGCAATTGTCTCCTTCTTTCCTGTAACTTTAACTTCGAAAATATTTCCTGTATAGTATCCTAATCCTCTAACCATAAATAAATTTATTTTTGGTTTTATCCCATAATCAGAACATCTGTCTAATAGGTCTTCTAATTCTTCTGCACCGTCAAAAGCATTTTGTTTAAAGAATTCAAGGGGCTTTTCGAATAACTTGAATAGTGTAAGAATTTTGTTTGTATCTGCGTATTTTCTTAAATTGTTTTTTACTTCATCTTCTCCTAATTTGTCTATCTTATCCAATTCTATCATTACATTTTTTACATTTGCTATTTCAACGCTTTCTATTATTCCTTTTATCAGCTTTCTGTTGTTTACTTGTATTTCTGCTGGTATTTTCAATTCTTTTAATACGTCCAAAGTCAGTGCAAGCACTTCTGCGTCTGCGTTTACTGAAGGATCTCCGACAATATCTATATCGCATTGAGTGAACTGTCTAAATCTATTTCCCGATATTGGTTCGTCTCTGAAAACTTCCCCGATTTGATATCTTTTGAAAGGCATCTTTAAGTTGGGATTCTGCTTAAGAATTCTAGATAATTGGAATGTGAATTCATACCTCAAACCTAAATTTCTTCCTCCGCGGTCTTTAAGCCTAAACCTATCTGAGACTGCTTCATCCTCTTCTTCGGTAGGAAGGTTATCTGGTTTCATTAATTCATCAAATTCAATTACTGGGGTTTCAATAGGGGTGAATCCATACCGTTTGAACCATTTTTCAATTATTTCCCTTACTTTCGCTCTTTTCAAAGATTCTGGAGGGAGGAAATCTTGGAATCCCTTTACTGTTTCTATTTCTATCATGTGCTATCTCCTATGTTTTGCATTTTATTAAACTTTGCTTCTTGCTCCTTTATATCTCTTCTTGCATTCTCTTTTTCTATGTCTTCTAGAGAAATGTTATTTTTTGCTAGAAGAACAAGAAGAAAATACATTATATCTGAGACTTCCCATATTAGTTCTGCATTATTTTTTGCAGTTACAACTTCTCCAGCTTCTTCAATTATTTTTCTATAAAGCAAAGGTAAATCATTGACTATTTTATTGGTGTATGAGCATTCAGATTTTTCTTCTATTCTTTTACATATTTTTTCATAAAGTTTTTCTAAACTTAATTTTTCACAATCTTTTGAAATGCCAATTATAACTATATCAGATTCGAATATTTTTTCATATATTTGAAGCCCTACATCTTCTGCTGATTTTCCTGAACAAACTACATCTATAATGCCGTCAGCTAATCCCTTTGTGAAAAAGCTCTCCGTTGCTCCAGAAACATAAATTTTCTCAATAGTATATCCTTTATTTTCAAGAGGATTAATAAGGTACTTTTTCGCTATCTCTTTATATTTTGAGTTTATACATATCTTAATTCTTTTTGGTAGTTCTTCGAACTTTCTTTTTTTACTTCCTAAAAAGCACAAAGAAGGTTTTTTGTAGATAAAATTATTATCTTGCCAAGTAAATCTTTTCAATATCTTTAATTTTGTTTCTCTGTTGTTAAGGGAAAATTCTTTGAATAGGTTTTCTCCAGTAATACCAATTGCATTCTTATTTTCTTTTATCAATTTTTCAACAAATAAGGGTACATCTTCTCCTCTTACTTCTTGAAGTTTGGATTTTTCTTTTACCATACTATTTGCTATATCTTTGCATTTCTGAAGTCCAGAATTCTTAGGTACAATGAATATAATCCAAATTATCTATATTTTCCATTTTGGCCTCCACTTCTAATTGAATAAGGGGCAATAGGCGAGAATCGAACTCGCGTCTGCGGGACCACAACCCACTGCTCTTCCATTGAGCTACTACTGCCTATGATAGATGAATTAGAAAATGTAAATGAAGTGGAGAATAAATTAGCGAGAATGAAAACAATCAGCATTCAGTGATGCCTTTGCTCCTAATGAAAATAAAGAATTAAAGTTTCGACTAATGAAAACAACCAGCGCTTTTCGCGCCTTTTGCCTCGAAAGTCTTTGAACTATTCATGTTAGTTTCAATAATCTGAGGTATATAAATTTTTGCTTGTTGCTTTGTAGCGATTAATTTATAAATTTGATAATCTGATAAATGTTATGAAGAAGAGAAAGAGTGATAAGAAAGTTGAGATTATCATTCTGATTATTGTTCTTCTTGCGGTTGTTGCTGTTTCATTGTATTCCCATTTCAAACCATTTCCCTTGTTTAATCCTGATGATGGTGTTTGCGACCCCGGGGAAGACCCTATAAGTGAAGATTGTCAAGGTTTAGAACCTCCATGTGATCCTACTGATGAAAATGGGCCCTGTTATGTTTCCACATGTAAAGGAGTTATTCCAAGTTCAGAATGCATTGGCACGGATGGGAAGACAAGAACGGGTTATATAGGAGATTGTAAATATTGTGATGGGTGTGGACAATTAGATAGCTCTTATGTTGATGGAACTAGGCAAGATGATGTGGCTGTTTGTAATGTGTGTTCTGGGGGAGAAACAGTTGGTGCTCCCGCTGGCGAGATGGTTAATGGAAATCCTTGCACCGTTTGTGATGGAAATGGTGGAACAACAGCTGTTCCAGATGGTCCTGCTCCTGTCGGACAGGGGTGCAGTATTTGCACTGGCGGAAATCTCGGAAGTATCACAGGTAATTTCCCTTGGGATGTTAAAAGTCAGTCTTGCGAGAAATGTAGCGCTTCTAATCATATTATTCCTAAAGATGCTGGAGAATTTTGTCAGATATATGTTGGAGGTAATTTTGTTAAATATGTTAAGGGAGAGTGTGATGGGGTGGGAGAGTGCGGACTTGCACAATGCAAAGTCAACTCATGTTTTAGCGCTACACAAACCCAGATAGATTCTTGGGGGATAGACTGGATGGATAAGTTAGCTGGAGGTTTAGATCTATCAAATTGTAAAGCGAAAATTGCTGTACTAGTTCCAGGAAATCCTAAAACAAATTCGCCTGCAGTTATAGGGGTGTGCTTTACAGCAGGATTTTAAAATGAATAAAAAAATTATACTTATATTTATGTTGCTTGTGTTAGTTCCTCAGACAAGTGCACTGTTAAATAATACTCTTGCGGACTTTTCTACCAAACATTGCGCATTAATTGATTATGGAAAAATAGATACAAGTTTGTTGAAGGCAACTTTCAGCACAGTTGAACAACAATCAAATTATAATTGTGGAATTGTTGTTGACTATTTGCCTTTTGAAGATTTTACTAATAATACATTTAGATTAGAACTAGGAGGTTTATATGGGCTGGTTTCCCCATATTCTGTTTTAAATAGTTCTGGAGACATAATTAATTATGTTGTAATTTTAGGGAAAAATATTAGTGCAGTGAATGAGCTTGTTAGATTGACTGCCGATTTCTCTAGTAATCCTTCAATATTCGGGCAGAGTTTTGCTGTTTTCGTCTCATCTGAAGATGTAGTTCAATTTGATTCTAATTCTAAAACTGTAAGTTTTGAAGTGTGCGGAGAAGATACAGTAATTAATTATTCTATATCTTCTTCTGTTAATGGTTCAAGTTCAAGTTGTATTAATGAAAGAACTTTATTTTATCCCTATTGCTCTAATAATACAATTAGTTTGGATGTTGTGAATTGCGGAAGCGGATGTTCATCTGGAGCGTGTAAAATAAATGCTTCTTCAGGAAATGTAGATAATGTTATTGTAAGCAACCCTGGAGGTTCAGGCGGAGGTGGTGGGGGTGGTGGTGGAGGCTCAAGGTCTAGGAGCAGTAGTGGGAGCGGTTCATCTGGTTCTGGTATTGTGCCTTCAAGTTCTGGAAGCCAGAGCTTTTCTGATGATTCAGAATCACCAATAGATGATAAAGAAGAAGCAGATGCTGAAAGTGGTACAGAAGTGGAATTAGAGTCAGGGTTGATACAAAGATTTATTGAATGGTTGAAGAATTTATTTGGATAAATATTATTTAGGAGAAGACTCGCCAGGAAGATAAACTCTTTTTTGTAAACCGCCTAGTGTCGGACTATATTCTGGATCTCCAATTGGGGCTACATTCCTTCTTTGCTGGTCAGAAACATGGCTATAAGGGTTTGCTTGTGCTCTTTGATATGCTTCAGGAGAGGCACAACCGGAGAGAAAACCTGCAAATAAAAGACCTAAACCGCCAGTTATTGCCATCTTTATTAATGCTTCTAGGGGAGTAGTGCCAGTAGGGTTATGTTCTTGATGCGAGATATAACTGTTTTTCATGTTATTTATTTGGGACTTCCATTTAAATTTATTCCTATTTCTTTAACTCTCTCTTCTGTTAATGTTCTTATCATCATTTTTATAAAAATAAACAATATTTAAACCTTTCTATTTATTACTACTTCATAGTTACATAGAAGATAATTAGAATAAAGAGCGAAAGGAGGGAGTCGGACCCTCGTCTATGGAGCCACAGTCCATTGTTCTACCGTTAAACTACAATCGCCATCTTAAGGAAACTACGTTTCCTTGAAGGTTAACCTTCCTTAAAAACAGAAACATAAGGTATAAAAGCTTTCTTACTTAATCCAAATTGGAGAGGACAATGACTAAGATAAAAATGAAGGATGTGCTTATGTGGATCGCGATAGCGATTGTGGTAGTTGTTGGAATACTAATCGCCTTGAACGTAGAGAAAGCAGATACTCCAAATAGTGTTGGAACTGAAACTGAACAAGTATTTTGTACGCAAGATATTAGAGAATGTAGCGATGGAAGTTTTGTATCAAGAGATTCTAATAATAATTGTGAGTTTAAAAGTTGTCCAGTAGGATAGTTAGTTTTATTTAATCTAATATTTATATCTATTTATGGAGTTTAGATATAGTGCATTGATGCTTTCCGGAATATGTGTATTAATATTTATTTTCCAGATTATACCAGGGTTTACAGAGCTTTTTGTTCTTGATCAAGATAAATATTTGCAAGTATGGAGATATCTGTCTGCTATATTTTTACATGGAGGCATTGTTCATTTGATGTATAATCTTCTTGCACTTGTTTTATTTGGAAGTATTCTTGAGAAATTTATAGGTTCAAAGAGGTTTCTTTTAGTGTTTTTTGTTTCTGGAGTATTAGCAAATATAATCTCAATTAATTTTTATTCAAGTTCTTTGGGAGCTTCTGGAGCTATATTCGGAGTTATAGGGGCTCTTGTGATTGTAAGACCTTGGATGACGGTTTGGGCATTTAATCTGCCTATGCCCATGATTGTGGCGGGCATATTATGGGCAATTGGGGATTTGATAGGTGCTGTTGCTTTCTTGTCTGGGAATGCATTAAGCAATACAGGAAATATAGCACATTTAAGCGGAATGTTATTTGGAATTATTCTTGGTTTCATATACAAAAAACCATTTAGTGAAGAAAAAAATAGGAAATTAGTAATTGATGAAAAATCTATAAGAACGTGGGAAGATAATTATTTAAGGTGATTAATTTTGTTTTGAATCTTCTTTATCATTTGCTTTTATTTTTTCGCCTTTAAGTCTTGCAAGTCTTTTTTGTTCTTTTGCCAATTTTGCTTCTTCTTTAGCTATTTCACTTTTCTTTATTTCCTCCATCTCTTTTCTTGCTTCTTCTAATTTTCTTTCTGCATCTTCAAGTCGGTCATAAGAATCTGTTCTCTCTTTTTTCTCTACTTTTTCTGCTTTCTTTGAAGCAGGTGTTGAAGGTTGAAAAGCATTGCCTCCAAGTTTACTTCTTTTTTGGAATTTTCTTATACTAAAAATTAATATTGCTAAGACGATTAATGCAATTACAGTATATATTGCGCCCTTTGAAGGGGTTTTTCCATCTTCAGCAGTTACAAGGCCGACTATCGTTTTCTTGAACCCAAGAGTGGTTGAATTGTCTGATTGTTCAGTTAGTGTTAAATTTTCTGTACTTTCTGTCTGGTTCGCTACTTCTGAAATAGTTTCATTTTTAATTTCAGTTTTATTTTCTGGTTCAGGTATTACATCTCTAAGTTCAACGAACATTTCACTACCTGTGGAAAATGCTTCAGTTTCTTTTACTTTTTCGGTTTCATCATTATGCCTTACAATTATTGTGAACATTACTTGTGCTCTTGTTGTTTCGAACTTTATTTCTGAATCTCCAGTCTCATTGGCTTTTCCATATTCACTTGAAGCAATGCCCTTTGTTACTGGATCTTGAACCCTTACTACAAATATTCTGTATGGCTCAGATTTTAGTTTCAAAGTTCTTTCAACTCCTTCTGCATACACTATTGGCACGGCTAGAAGCAATAGGCAAAGAACAATAATAACAACACCCTTTTTCATTTTACTTTTATGTTTTGGTTATTTATAAGCTTTATTGAGAACGCTGGAAATTATGATTTGCTTTAATCTGGAGAATCTCTGTCAAAAAACTCATATCTTATTATGCTATAACCTGGTATCCACCCTGTTGCTATTTCATTTATCCAATATAATAGTTTCTCTCTCTCTTTTATCTTGTCTTTCCTTTCTTCTGTTTTTTGTATAGAGTATGTTTTTTTATCAATGTCTTTTGTCGTTGAGCAACTTACTGAAGCTAAAACCAATATAGACAGAGATAAAGAATAAAATTTATTTCCCATATTGTCCAATTAAATGAGACGTTTAAATAAATTATGCAACTCAAAGAGATAGATAAATGCCCCAACCGAGCCGAGATATAAATTGCATATTCTAGGGAATTTAGCTTAAAGGTATTATATTGTATTAATCTCTAGCAGGATATATTTAAAGGAATTGTCGAGAGTTATTGCATGCATTATGAGTGATGGATTAGTTCATGACAAGATGAAGAGAAAGGTTTAAATATTAAGTAAGGTATGACTTACCATGTCAAGAATGAGTACATTCTTGAGCATACTAAAATTCAGAGAATTTTACCATGGTAGAAATAGAGACTGCAACAATAAGCTCAAAGGGACAGATAGTAATTCCTTCCAGTATGAGAAAGGGTATAAAAGAAGGGGATAGATTTTTAATTATTAAAGATAAGTCTAGTTTTATTTTAAAGAAGGCAGATAATTTAGATGAGAAATTTAAGGAAGATTTAGAATTTGCTCGTAGAACTGAAGAGGCTTGGAAGAGACATGATAGGAGAGAGTTCAAAACTCTTGAATTTGAAGATTTTATCAAAGAAATGAAAAAATGGTGAAAGTAGATTATAGCGAAAAATTCAAAGATATAGTTTCTAAAATTAAAGACAATTTTATAAAAGAGAGGATTGAAAAACTATTAAGGAAAATCAAAGAAAATCCTGAAATTGGAAAACCTATGAGAAATGTAAGGAAAGGAACAAGAGAAGTCTATCTTCCCCCATTTAGATTATCTTATGCATATCATAAATCTTTTGATACAATTATAATTCTTGATTTTTATCATAAAGATGAACAGTGAAGATATCCATGTCGGCTGAAAGAATTCTCATAAATTCAAATTCACTGCCTCGCAAGGGACTGAAATTGCTTTTTTGTTTTATGCCCCAACCGAGCCGAGGTATAAATTGCATATTCTAGGGCATTTAGCTTAAGGTATTATATTGCTTATTAATCTCTAGCAGGGCATATTTAAAGGAATTGTCGAGAGTTATTGTATGCGTTAGAAGTGATGGATTGGTTCGCGACAAGATGAAGAGAAAGGTTTATAAACATATTATATTTCACCTAATAAGGTGAATTAAGATATGAATAAGATAGACACAATTTTAAGAGAAGCAAAGGGAAAAATTCTTACGAGAAAAGATTTTGATAGTTTGGCAACTAAATATAAATTTGATAAAGATACATTAAGAAGAGTTATGTTAAACAAAGGTTATTTAATAACTATTTTTAGAGGAGTTTATTATCTAAAAGATTATGAAGAAAAGAAATTAAATTCTTCAAAATATTCTCCTTATGAGTTATTAGCTTTAGGCTTAGAAAAGAAAGGGATTAAGTGGTATTTTGGTTTGAATACTGCTTTAAAGTTTCTTGGCTTAACTCATGAAGTTTTCCCAGTAAATATAGTAATTAATAATAATTTCAATAGAACAAAACCAATGAAAATAGCTGGTTCGAGTTTCTTTTTTGTAAAATTAAAGCCATCTTTATTTTTTGGTATGAAGAAAGAAAACACAGGAAACAAGATTGTACTTTATTATAGCAATATAGAAAAAACTCTCTTGGACATGATTTATCTAAAGAAAGATGTAGACCTAAATGAATATAAATTTAATAAGTCGCTTTTTATTAGGGAATCAAATAAATATAATCGGATAGTAAAAAAGAAAATAAAGGAGTTGCTATAATGGAAATAGATAAAGACAAACTGAAGAACTTCCTGAATTCAGTTAAGAATAAAACAAATATAACTGCTCAAGAACTTATTGAAAAGGATTTTTACCTTAATATTTTGCTTTCAAAAATTAACTTTGAAGAATATGTATTCAAGGGAGGAACTTGCCTGGCTAAAGTATATCTCGATTATTTTAGATTTTCAGAAGATCTCGATTTTACTTTTGCAAATCAAAAACTCTGGGAAGGAAAATCAACCAAGAGCATAAAGAGAGTTTGCAAGGAGAAAATAGATGCTTTAGGAGAACAGCTGGAGAAAGTAGGATTTGACTTTATGTTTGATAAAGCAGATAGAAATTTTGTTGAAATTGGCAATAACAATAAGCTTGTAACTTTCAAAGTTTATTATGATTCTGTTTTAACAGGAAAGCCCTCTTTTATTAAAATTCAGATTAATTTCTTAGAAAAGATAATATTCGCTCCACAAACAAAAGAACTCAATTTCTTAATCAAACCTAGCCAGTTTACAAAAGAAGATCAGATTTACTTTAAGGAATTTCTTGATTTTTATAAAATAATAAAGATGAAAGTCTATGACTTAAAAGAAATAGTAACTGAGAAATTCCGTTCAATTCTAACAAGAAAAGCCATAAAGTCAAGAGATGCTATTGATTTATTATTCATTTATCAAAAGTTTAAGATAAAACCTCAGGACTTCCTGAAGGAAACAAAAGAGAAGCTAGGGTATTCAATAAATAGCTATGAAAAGTATAAAGATAATCTTATTTTAGCAAGAGATAAGCTTCAAACCCTAGAGTTTCAATATAATGAAGTTAGTGCTCTAGTAATAGAACCCTTCAACAAAGAAGACTTTGATACCTATGTCAAAGAGCTTAAGCCTTTGCTGATAAAATTAGCAAGTGAAATATAATTGTGATTATATTGTTATTTTAGATTTTTATCATAAAGATGAATAGTAGGTGGTTGGTGCGTGATACGTGGAGGTTATTTTTTTGCTATTTTCCATAATAAATTAAATTGATCTATAAAGCTTTCTGCTATTTCTTTACTTTCTATTGAAATCATGATTATCTCTATAGAGAATATTTCTAAAATTGTCAGATCGTCTATTATGTTTATGGTGATGGGAGAATTATATGGGATATATCTTACTTGTGTTCCTTTCTCTATATACTTTGTTTCACCCTTTGCTTCTTCTGTAAATATCTTTTTTACTTCTACTTTCTTTAACAATCTTCTTGGTTGAACATTTTCCATATAGTGACTATGGGCAATTTTTGAGTATTTTTCTTCAGGTAAAACTCCTAGGACATATAGTTTAGACCCTTTCTTATATCTATTAATCTCTTTATATGAAGCAGTTTTATAACCTTCATCTCCAGTGAATATTTCTATTTTTATGGGATTTTTATCTTTATTTATCTTTTCCATAATTGAAGGCAAAAAGTTCTTTAGGGACTTTTCATAATTTGAAATGATTTCTTTCTTCTTCTTTAAGTAAATATCAATTCGATTAGGATCTGTAGGGCTAAACTTTTTTATATTATTTTCGATTATCTCGCTTACAAATCCTTTGTTCTTTAGAGATTCTAAGATTTCGTATATTTTTCCAGTCCTAATCTCTGCTTTCTTTAATATCTCTCCAGAAGTGGATTTTCCTATATCTAGAAGTGCCAAATATATCTTTGATTCATAATTAGTTAATCCTATTTCTCTTAACAATGCTTCAAATTTTTGAATTTCTTCCATCTTATTTTTAAGAAGGATTATTATTTAAATCTTACCTTTATACCTACTTACGGGGGAGGGTTATATTTAAATAGGGCATCTTTAATGTTATTATTATAGAGTGACTAATAATATGGAAAAACAAAGACAGAAACTGTATGCAGAAATTGCGTCAAAAGTAGGTAATACTCCTTTAGTTCCCTATTTGGGAATGATGCCTGATTTCAATGATAATGGGAATTGTATCTGGATTAAAAGAGAATGTGATAATCCCTTCGGAAGCCATTATGATAGAGTGTATATTTCATTATTCAGAGATTTAGAAGAACATGGAGATCTAAAACCTGGGATGAACGTTTTAGAAACTTCTTCTGGTTCAGCAGGGGTTTCTTTTGCTGGAATAGGTAAATTGCTAGGATATAACTGTTATGTAATGATTCCTGATGATACTATTAAGCAAAAGAGAATTGAAGCAATCAAAGCACAAGGCGGGACAATTATTCCAACTCCTTCTGATGAAGATATTTTTGGATTTACTAAAAAAAGAATTGTAGAAAACATAAAGAAATATCATGCTAAATTTTTAAATCATTCAATGGGATATAAAGGAAGTAACAACGATATAACTTTGAGATCGTTAGAGTCGATTGCTTTAGAAGTATTGAAAGCAAGAACAGATTTTGATATATTTGTTGCAGGTATAGGTAATGGTTCAAGTATTGTTGGTCCTGGAAGAATTTTTAGAAAAAATAATCCAGATATACAAATTATAGGTTACATGCCTAAGAAAGTTGGAAAAAGTCAATATCCAGGTTTAATGAATCAAAATGGGATAAATCATCCAATTGATTTTCCTCACATTAAAGAGGCACAAAAATTAATGAACAGAGTAGAATTTGTAGATGATTTAGATATTCCATTTTATCATAGAGACTTGGGGAAAACTAGTCAAGCAGGTATTCGAGTAGCTTTAGATTTAGCTAGGCAAGTTCAGGAGAAGTATATTTTAGTTATTGGTTATGATAAATCAGAAAGATATTGTGAATAATTTAACTATTCTAAAAGTTATAACTTAAATTTTTTATTTTAAGCAAGGGTGTCCTTCTAAACTATCAGATGCCCCAAGAATATGCAATTTTGTTTTATGCCCCAACCGGGATTCGCACCCGGGTTTAGGCCGCGAAAGGGCCTCGTCCTTGACTACTAGACTATTAGGGCTATGTTTGTGAGAGAAAAAATTTACTTTTAAACCTTCCTGTTTATTATTCATTCAGTAGTGAAATTACAGGATAGAAAGGCATTTAAATGCGTAAAATGCTTATTTTCATGCAAGTTAATGATTTAATTTTCAAGGAGCTCATAAAGAGAGGTTATTCTCTTAGGGGGAATACAAGGGTGTGGGATATATCTGATTCTAAATTATGGTATCTTACTCCGCCTCAAGCTCAAGCATATTTGAATATAGAAGATTCTACAAAATATCAGGGAGACATTTCTGATAAGGAAATGTCTCTTTTGGATGGCCATATCCAAGAAATAGTTGGCAAGGTCTTGCATGGAAGTTGTATAAATATCATAGATATAGGATGTGGAGATGGAAGAAAGGCAATTCCAGTTATAGATGAAGTTTGTAAGAAGACTAGATTAAAATATTGTCCAGTTGATATAAGTAGCTTCATGGTTAAGCAGGCAATAAATAGGATAAGCAAGCTTGGGAAAGGAGAGGTAGTGCAGTTTAAGTGGAATATTTCTGATTTTGAGAATTTGGAAAATGTTTCTGCTTTGCTTAGAGATCCAGAGTTTAGACAAAATTTCTTATTATTTTTGGGAGGAACAGTAACCAATTTTGAAGTTCATGAAGTTATGTATGAGGTAGCAGAAGCAGTTGATCAAGGATTGGATTATCTATTAATAGGGTTGGGATTAAGAACAGAAAGCGTAAATGAACTAACTAAAAAATTAAGGTCTGAAGAGTTTGATAAATTTTTTGGACTTGTTCTTCTTGAAATTGGATTTTCTAGAGAAGAAATAGAACTTGGTACAAGGTACAGCCAGGAAGGACCAAGAATAGAGTGGTACTATACAATAAGAAAAAATAAAACAATTTCTCTTGGAGAGAAATCAATAAGATTTAATGAGGGGGATCAGATTCTTGTTGGAACCACATATAGATATAGTAAAGAAGAATTTGAAGAAGCCATGAGACTTTATTTCTTCGAAGTAACTTTCTATATGAGTGATGATGGTTCTAGAGCTTTAGTTTTGTGCAAGAAATAGTTATTCAGTTTTCTTAGCAACAATTGTCCAATATCCTTTCTTGATGTGTTCTGCGTATATTGCTTCTGCCTTTGCAGGTACTGTATCTGACCAGATTCCTAAGTCTTCTGTGAAGAAACATCTAGACATTCTTCTTCCAAATATTCCAGAGTATTTTGATTCATACTTTGTCTTACGTTCGTCATGATCATTAAAATTTCCTTCTGAAATGTCATAGTGCGTTCTTATTACTACTCCTTTTCTTTTTGTTATTCTTGATAAATGATATTCTGCACGTAATGAACTAATTATTATGCTTATCATTTCAGGAGTGTTTAAACCTGAAGCCCTTATCCATCTATTAGCTAATTCTGTATCTAATGGGCTTACTGGATGTCCTTCTCCTGTTTCTGGAAAGATAAAAAATGAATAGTCAGAGATATTTGAAGGCATTTCAGAATCTACTAAATTATCTTTTACTAAAACTACTTTTCTTCTAACTGTTAAGTCCAATTCTCTTGGATGTTGTTTTATTTCTGAAGGTATTCCCCTACTTGCTAATACTGTTTGTGCGTTGCTTAGCATTTCATCTGAAATGTCTGTGCCTATAACTAAAGAATTAGGAGACCTTTCAAATAATCTCGCTAATAGTCCTGCTGGACCGCATCCAACTTCTGTCATAACTCCTTTAAAGTTTATTGGAGTAAATTCTACTAATCTTCTATATGCATTTATATATTCTACGGATTGACTTCTTTGAAGCCAACCTTCTGGTGTAACTAAATCGTTCATAAAATTATTCTTATGAACTGGTTTTTAAATCATTCTATTGAATTTTCTAAAACTTAGTAAGAGAAAAGTTTAAAATGGAATGACTTTCCATGATTTTATGGATATGCGCAAACTCAATGATAGAGATTTTGGATTGCTTACCCCTGTGATACTTCTGGCTAGGCCAAATATATATTTTTTTGAAAGTACTGAAGATTTTAATGATGCGAGAAAAAGGGGAGTCATTAAACCCATTAGGAGGCCTCCTTGGTTTTTGGATTCTAAGTATAATGGTTTGGCTCTTCTAGGTTTTAGGAATAATTTGAGATTTAATTTTGATGAAGATGAAGGATATTATCTGGCAGATTTTACAGGGAGCTTCACCATACATTTTCCGCCTGTTATAAGTAATTCTAGATTTAATTTTGAGATGCATCCAGAATCGTTGGCTTTTTTAAGGGCAAATCCAGGAGCACTTTTGAAGAGAACTGCTCTTTTGTATAACCCTTCTGATGAGAAACCTAATTTAGTAAGTTTTGATGTTGCTAATGGTGAAAGCAGAGAAAGATTCGGTTGTGATAGTTTCGGTTTAGATGATTCGATAGGATTTGGCTAATTTCAAATCTCTGGATAAAATGATCCCAGAGAGATTTGAACTCTCGACCTCCGCCTTTCTTAGTTGCCTAAAGAACCAAGGTTCTTCAAGGCTTCCATCTCCTTTAATAGGAGTAAATCATGTCTCTAGTGAGACACGCTCTTATAAGAGCGGCGCTCTAACCAACTGAGCTATGGGATCGGTAATAAAAGCCAATGAATATTATTTAAACGTTATTCTTTTGTCTGATTGGTTCTTTATAGTAACATTTTTAAGGTTTCTCTTGTTATGTCTATTATGGCTGAATTTAATGTAATAATTGAGAAGGGAGAAGATGGATATTTGATATCTAAAGTTGTAGGTCTGCCTGGATGTCATACTCAGGGCAAAACCATTAAAGAAGTATTGGAAAGAATAAAAGAAGCCATTGAATTGTGTCTTGAAGCAGATAAAGAAAATGTAAAGTCTATGAAATTTATAGGAGTTCAAAAAATAGAGGTAAATGGTAAGGTTGCCTAGAGTTTCTGGAAAAGAATTGTGTAAAATAATAGAAAAATTAGGTTTCTTGAAAATACAAGCCAAGGGCAGTCATGCGCGATTTAAACATATTGATGGAAGGTGAACAGTTGTTCCTGTTCATGGTAATGAAGAATAGGGTATAGGATTATTAACTGAAATATTGAAACAACTTAAATTAACTAGAGAAGATTTTGAGAAGTTATTATGATTAAGTTTATTGGCTAAGTTGTAAAATGCCATGGCTTGATGTGGTAGCCTTTCTTTGTGCCGTATAATGAAATAGTTAGTAAATTAGGTAATGTTTCTTTCCACTTTGCACTATTATAAGTAAAGAATAAGGAATTAGAAAATTCTTTCTGCATTATCTTTTTATCAAATTTAGAGCATATTAAATAATTTATCGCTCCTTTTAATTTGTTCTTTCCATGATAATGTTTTGTTGAGGCATCAAGTAAAAACTGTTCTATTCTATGTTCTTTTGATTTTTTATGATTATTTAAATTATTAATATCTAATTTATGTTTTGCCCATAGAGAGCTTAAAAATATGGTTTTTAAAGAAAGTTTTTTAGCTGTGGATTCTACTGATGAATAATATCTTTTTATTTTTTCTTGCGATAAACCGTTGATTTTACCATGTATATCTGTAAGTACAAGTAAAGTTTCTACTAAGGGATATATCTGTCTAATCTCTTCTTGAATAGAATTTATAACTTCAAGAGAGATAATATCATCTTTATCTGCTATCTGCCCTTTTTCAACTCCCCAATAAGTTACTATTTGAATTATTTTTCCTTCATTTATAACATTCAAAAAGTAATTTTTAAGGTAATCAAAATCATTAAAACGGTTGGTCTGTGACTTATCTATCCATTCATTTCTCTTTAATATTTTAATAATATTATCACACACAAAAGAGATATTTTTATTTATCTCATTTGCTAAATTGTCTTTGACAATAATTCTTCTCTCCCCGTCTTTGAATTTAAGATAACCAAATTTTTCATAAAATCTAATATAAAATGCTTCTTCTTTAGTTGTTATATTATACTTAGAGTATATCTTCTTCATTTTTATAAATTCTTTATCAGATATGATTTTTTCTGCTATCTTTCCGATAGTCCCATCACTGTTTGAAAAATTTGTTCCTACATCCATTCCAGCACCGTTTGCAAAAGGAGCTTTGTATCTATAAGCAATATATTCTGGTAAATAACTTGATGCTATTTCTCTTAGAATGCTTTTAGTAATACAATTATTTCCATTAATTAGTACCTTTAATTTTCCTGGAATAGATAAAGCATAATTAAATAATTCTTTATCGAAGAAAGGCGAACGTGTTTCAACTGTATATTTCATTGCCATTTTATCTATTCTCATTAGATGTCCTTTAGACATTGATTCTAAAAGTTTAATACAACCAAAATTAACTTGTCCAGAGGGTAATTGGCAAAACTCATTATATCCTCCAAATAATTCATCAGCACCTTCCCCAGTAAGAACAATCTTTAGACCAAGTTCTTTAGCCTTTTTTGAAACTAAATCATTAGCAAATGCATGCCTGACGATATTTGGTTCGTAAGATTCTAGGGAATATATTATTTCTCCTGTTTTCTTTTCATAATCTACTTTAGGTTCTATAGTTACATATTTCCATCCTTTTTCTTTTGCTAATCGAACGGCATTAACAAAATCAGGGGAATCTGTAGTTCCCAAGATTATTGCAGTAATGTTAGAATGGTATTTGCTTGCTATGTCCATTATCAAACTACTATCTACTCCACCACTCAAAAACACCCCTATTGGTAAATCAGTTTGAACTCTTTTCTTGACCGCTTTTTCTATAAGACTTTTTAAATTTGAAATAATCTCTTTTTTATTATCATTAGTTGTTTTGTGAGGATATTTGAAATACTTTTGAAAATTTCCTTTATAGTAAAAGTGTCCAGCAGGAAATTCTCTTATTTCTTTAATAGACTCAAATTGTGATAACTGTTTTATTTCTGAAGCTACAAAAAATCTGCCTTTTGAATCGCTTGCGTAGTATAACGGCTTTACTCCAAGAGCATCTCTTGCAATAAAAAATTCATCGGTTCTTTTATCATATATGGCAAATGCAAACATCTCACTATCTATTTTATAGACCATTTCAGTTCCGTATTCTTCCCATAAATGAGTTAATATCTCCGTGTCACATTTGCTCTTTATTGAATGTCCTTTTTTTGTAAGCTCTTGTGTAAGCTCCTTATAGTTGAATATTTCTCCATTTTGAATGGCGAAAACAGTGTTATCTTCATTACTCATAGGTTGCATACCCTTTTCATCGGTAATGGGAAGACGGTTGGCTCCTAAAGCACATGAGTCAAATATTTTATATTCTAGAATGTTGCTTCCTCTATGTTCTATTACCTTCAAAGAATTTTCCAAATCTTCCTTCAGGTTCCCATCATTTCCAAATATACCTATTATACCACACATTTTATTTACACCTCTCTAAAATAGAGATATATTCTTTATTCAAATTTTCTTCTTCTTGATGACTCATAGTTTCAGTAAAATTTCCATCTAGCGTAAAGAGAGGTTTAATACCTTTTTTACAAATGTTTCTTTTAATTACTGGTGGAAAACGACCATCAGGAGTGCCTATATATTCTATGTATTGTTCAACTGTTCTTCCATCACCATCAAGATCGTAAAACTTTTTTACATATCCTTGAGATAAACCATCCGGAGAAAGATAAATTGTTAAGACATTTTTACTATCTTTTTTAAAAACTTGCTGAATCTGTTGAGATATGGGTGGTTCTACTATATTTTTCTTCCAACAACCTCCATATAGAACGGAGCTCGCCACTATCAGTGTAACTAATCCTTTTCTTCCAATTCTTTTGAGTTCTGTTTTATTATTCATATAAAAATAACAAAAAAATACATTATAAACTTAAATGCTCTCAATTGAGACTACTATAGAAAAGATTAAATATGCTCAAAATGTCTATATTTATGGATACTTCGGTTCTTGAGGACTTAGGTTTGACACATGGAGAGATGAAGGTATACATTACCCTTTCAGAATTGGGCTCTAGTGTTGCTGGACCAATTATAGAAAAAACAGGGCTTCAGAATTCTGTAGTGCACAGGGCGTTAAACTCGTTAATTGCTAAAGGACTGATAGCTTTTCTTATTGAAGGACGAGGCAAGATATATCAAATTTCAAATCCGAGAAACTTTTTAGACTATCTTGAAGAGAAAAAGAGAAAATTTGAGGAAATTATACCTGAATTAGAAAGACGTAAAAAAGAAGCAAAAGAAAAAAAAGAGGCAGTAACTTTTATGGGTAAGAAAGGATTAAATCAGATGTATACCCAGCTTATTAATTCTGGTGGAAAAGAGTATAACACTTTTGGTGGTGGGAAAAATGTTACCTATGATGTTATGGGTGAAATTTGGTGGAGAAATTTCCATATAAAAAGAATTGCGAAAAAGATACGTTCTAGACAAATATTTGATGAAACATTAAGAAATTATGGAGAAGAATTAAACAAACTATCTTATACTAAGATACGATTTCTTCCAAAAGAGTTTGAACAGCTTACTGAAACGATTATTATAGGCGATTGTGTAGGTATTGCTATATTTACTGAAAATCCTTATGGTGTTGTGATAACTGATAAAACTGTAGTTGAAGGTTACAAAAAACAATTTGAATTAATATGGAAATTGACTAAGCAGTAGAAGAGAATCCAAAAGCTTAAATCCTCTTTTTATTCTCCATTTGAATGTTAATAGGACTTGTTGGGAGACCAAATGCGGGGAAGAGTACTTTCTTTAAGGCAGCCACGCTTGTAGATGTGTTGATTGCAAATTATCCCTTTGCAACTATTAAACCTAATAGGGGCATTGCTTATGTAAAAATTCACGATCTTGCTTCTGATTTTGGTAAATCAAGCAACCCAAGGGAGGGATATGTGAAGAAGAATTTTAGGTTCGTGCCTTTTGAATTAATGGATGTAGCAGGATTGGTTGCTGGCGCTAGTGAGGGAAAGGGATTGGGAAATGAATTTCTTAATGACTTGTCAACTGCTGATTCTTTTATTCATGTTGTTGATATGTCTGGAGAGACAGACGGCGAGGGAAAGCCTACAAAAGATTATTATCCTGGAGAAGATATTAAAATAGTCGAGAAAGAACTGGATTTATGGTATCTTGGTATTTTAAAAAAAGCTTGGGGAGTTTTTGCTAGAACTGTTGAAATGCAAAAGAAGAAATTTGAGGAGGCAGTCGCAAAACAATTTTCTGGATTGAAAGTAAGTGAAGAAGATGTACGCCATGTTATCTTGAAGGGCAAGTTAAATGTTGAAAAGCCTACTGCTTGGGGAGATAACGATTTATTTGAATTTGCAAGGGCTTTAAGAAAATATACAAAACCTATGATAATTGCTGCAAATAAAGTTGATAGACCAAATGGGAAAGTGAATTTAGATAAAATAAAGTTGGAATTTGATTATCCCATTATTCCTTGTTTTGCTGAGGGAGAATTGGCTTTAAGAGAAGCAGACAAACATGGAATGATAGAATATATTCCAGGAGATAAAGAGTTTAAAATTGTTAAGGAATTAAGTAGTGGGCAGAAAACAGCATTGGATAATATAAGCAAGGTAATGGAAGAGTATGGAAGCACAGGAATACAAGAAGTGTTGAACAAGATAATATTTGATATTTTGAAATATAATGCAGTTTATCCTGCTGGATTGAAATTAGTTGACAGCAAAGGAAATGTTCTGCCCGATTGTTATTTAATGCCTCCTGGAGCTACAGCACTTGACTTCGCTTATAGATTGCATAGCGATATAGGAAGAGACTTCGTTAAAGCCGTGCATATCAAGACAAGGCAGGGAGTTGGAAAAGATTATGTTTTGAAGAATGGGGATGGCTTAGAAATTCTAACGAAGTAGAATTTCTAGCTTTCGCTTTAAGAGCTAAAGCTTCAAGTTTGGAGATACTGACTAAGTGAGTTTCATAATACTTTTAAACTTCTTTTTTAATCAAGAGTTATGAAAACAAGACAAGATGCAATAGATTTAGTTGATAAATATGTTAAAAGTGAAAGTTTGAGAAGGCATTGCTTATCTGTGGGATATGCTATGGAAGGTTATGCTGAACACTTTAAGTTAAGCAAGGAAGATGTAGATAAATGGTTTATATGTGGGGTATTGCACGATTTTGATTGGGAAATACATCCTTCACTTGAACAACATCCTCAAGATGGAAGCAAAATATTAAGAGATGAGGGATATGATGGAGATATTATTGTTGCTATTTTAGGGCATGGATTACATACAGGTATTTCAAGAGAAAGTAAAATGGCTAAAACATTATTTGCAGTCGATGAACTTTCTGGATTGATATGCGCCCTTGCTAAAGTTAGATCAGATAATTTTGCAACTATGGATGCTAATAATGTTAAGAAGGCAATGAATAAAAAAGGATTTGCTTCTGCGATAAATAGAGAAGATATTAGGCTTGGAATTGCAGAAATGGGCGTTAATGAAGATGAACATTTCATGATTGTTATAAGGGCACTTGATAAACATAAAAAGGAAATTGGGTTTTAACGTACATTGTTAACTTAACGGTTGGTAATTATCAAAGCAAAGAGGTACCTAAACATTTATATATAAAAGGTACCTAAAAATAATATGACTAAATTACAAAAACAATTATCAAGAAAAGTTGGTGATAAGGAATACTCAAAATATGTTATAGTTATTCCATCCTCAGAAATTGAGAAATCTGGATTAAAGGAAGGACAAGAATTAAAGTTAGAAACGAGAAACAATAAGATTATTATAAATGGGATTAATTGATTTCATCTAATTGATTTCTATACAAATTCATTGCAAAACTTAAGAATGGCTTTATATCACCAATCTTTGCATGTCTAAGATAACCATAATATTTTTGTTTCTCATCATTGAAAAATATTATTGGAAAGAATCCATGTTTTATCAAAATAAAATTAAATATTAATCTAGAGACTCTTCCATTTCCATCATTGAAGGGGTGAATATAAACAAATTGATTATGAAAAATTGTAGCTAATACAAAAGGATGCAGTATCTCTTTATTTTTATTATACCATGTCATTAAATCATTCATTCTTTTTTCAACGAATTCAACTGGTGTGGTCGTATCAATAAGAATCCCTGAGTTATCAGTAATACAATTTTCTTTCTTTTTGTATTGCCCTGCGTCAGTATCTATTCCTTGTTGTGTTGCTAAATGTAATTTTTTTATGAAGTCTATACTAATTTCATTTGTGGGGTCAAAAAGATTATCTAAGGCAGTTCTAGAATTAACTGTTTCCAGAACTTCTTTTTTATCTCTTTCAGGAGCTAATGCTCCAACAGTTAGAATTGTTTTAACTTGCTGTAAAGTCAGAGGGTTTCCTTCAATTTTATCAGTATTATAAATATAATTCATCTTCCATTCATTTATATAAGAAGTTAACTTGAATATATTGCCTACAAATGATTTTTCCTTATTTCTTGTTAATTCATCAACGACTATCAAAAATGGAAAATTAATTTCTTTTAACTTATCTAATAAATTATCTTTATCGCCTATATACGCTTCAACATTCAATCGTCTAAGTTCTTTTGAAACTGCATCATCTAAGGGAGTTTGAGTATTTGGTATCGCAGAGTAATATTTTACAACTTTTTGTTTAAATTCTTCTATATCAAATTTAGGTTTTATATCAAAGAAATCAAGTAACCTTTTAGTTGGTTCTTCCCAACAAGCTATAAAAAAAGACTCTCTTTTCTTTTCCTTTATAGAGTAAATTATATGCGTTTTACTTGCAATATTCTTTATTATTCGCAGGTTGTTTGAGGGTAATTTACTTTTAGTTACAATTGGTTCAGTACTAAACCTTTGTAAAACTCTTTTTGCGTGATTTGTAAAAAGTATTTCTGCATTTTTACCAAAAATTTTAATTATGAATTTGATGTCTTCTATTTTTTTATTTTCTTCTTTTAAAGCATATTCTCCTTTAGACAACTTTATTACTAAATCTCTTTTTTGTAATTTTGTTAAGTATGGATAAACGCCCTCCGTATATTTCAAATTTAAAAAGGAAGCAAGTTCATCAGCAGTGTAGCTTTCCTTATCATTTATACACATATCTATTAATATCTTTATTTCTTTATTCATATTTATATTAATTACCTATTAGTTATTTATAAACCTTTCTATTATTATTTAATAAAGTAATACTTTAACTAATATAATTACATATAATTAATACTTTAATTATTAGGTACCGAAAGGTTTAAATAGTTTAATAGGTACCTAATAATATGATGGAAACTTGCCCAAAATGTAAAAGTCAAGAAATTATTAAGTGGTGTAAAAGAAAAACAGAAAATCGTGGACTTATTCAGAGATATAAATGTAAATCATGCAATTCTTACTTTATTCTTGATGATGGCTTCTTTAGAATGAGAAACACACCACAAAAAATAACTCAATCAATAGATTTGTTTTATAGAGGAGTTTCAACAAGGAAAGTACAAGAGCATTTAGCTATCTTTCATCCTCATAATGCCTCTAATGTTTCTATCTATAAATGGGTTGTTAAATATGCGAAGATGATAAGCAAATATACTGAAAAGTTAAAAGCTAATGTTTGCGAAGAGGTGCAAGTTGATGAGGTAGAGTTTCATAGAAGAAAAACTCACAAAAGAAAAAGTGGTGCAGAAAAGAACTTTTTTGTAGATAGTATTTGCCCAGATACCAAATACTTAGTAGCTTGTAAATACGGCAGAGCAAGAAGCAGTAAAGAGATAAAAGCAGTTATGAATGAGATTAAAGATAAAACAGATAATCAGATTAAGATAGTTACAACAGATGGTTTTAATGCTTATAAGAAAGTTGTAAAAAGAGTATTCGGCTACAACAATAAATTAGGCAGATATAATGTTTTACACAATGTTGTTAATGCTTCACAAGGCGAGGGTTTTAATTATCCTATTGAAAGATTGCATAATTCTGTGAGAGCAAGAACAAAGGTTATGCGTGGATTTCATGGCTCTATTCATTCTGCTAATGCTATCTTAAAAGGATTTGAAGTTTATTATAACTTTATTACTAAACATCAAGCTATAAAGAAATGCCCTTATGAGTTGGCTATTGTAGATGAAGATGTAAAAGAATATCTTAAAGAGATGAAAAATAGATGGCTTGGGTTGATATATCTTACAAAAGAGGCAAGTTTATAGTAACTATCTAATAGTAACATAACGAAAGATTTAAAAAGA
>JBBSYL010000032.1:0-6657 GCA_038045265.1 Nanobdellota archaeon
TGGTTTATGAAGTATATATTCAATATTGAGTTTGTTTTTATAGCTTGGATTGCCGTTAGTGTTTTAATGGGTGGGGAAACGGAAAGTTTAGAGGATTTTTTTAATCGTCTGTGCATTTCATTATCTCTTCATTTTCGAGGTTCTTATCAAAAAGTTTTACTTTATGGGGCTCCTATTCAAATATTAGAAAAAATAAAATTAGAATTTATTAAAGGATTAGGGGAGAGAGACTTAAATATACCTCCTGAAATCTTTTTAAGAGAGAATTATAATATTAAAGATATTAGTGAAGATACTTATTACGTTGATTTGGGGCAGTTTTTAAGAATGTATGAAAATCGTAAAGCAAAGGGATTAAATGTTATCTTTGAGGATAGTTGGTATTAACTTAATAAATCTTTGAAATCTTTAGTTTTGCTTTTCAAAATTGGTTTTAATTGTTCTTCGTTTGCTGTAAAAATTGCTGAAAGAGATTTAAATTCTTTTAATAGTGCTTTTGCTGTGCTTGGACCTATATTGGGAAAGCCTTCGAGAATGAATTGCTGAATTTCTGATTTTGATTGTAGTTTGGGTGAGAATCTTAATGAGATTTCTTTCTTTTCTTTTCTCGCTAAAACTGAGATGAATAAGGCAGTATCTTTTTCATCTTTTGAGAAAACGAATGGGACTTTGAATTCTGTTGCAAGCGAGAGTAGGAAACCTCTTAAGGCGTTTTCGTGAATAAATAAATTGGATTTGCCCTCTATGATTAATAGTGATTGTTTGTCTTTTAGATTGGACAATTGTTCGAAGATGCGTTTGTTTATTATTGAAGATTGAAGGTCTGCAAAAGTTTTTCTTTCAATTATTGTGTTATTTACTAAATAGTCTCCTACTTGAAGTTGTTCAAACTTTAGTTGGAAGTTTAAGCTTGTTAGTTCGGAGGGAACTAGAGATTGTTTTTCTCGATTGTCTATAATAATTGTTTGTTTTTCTTTTGTTTCTTTGTTTTCTTCAGGGTTTTTCTTTTTTGAGAAGATGTTATAGAATGTCATTTTAATGTTTGTAGCCAAAGAGTTTGTCATAATCTCTGTGGTTGAAAATGTCGAGGATGAAAGTTATTATTTCAATATCGTTTCCCTGTATTGTGTAAATCGCCCTCCATCTATCTGAGAGTTCAATTCTCCATATGTTTTCTGCATCGTAAAGATTAATGTATTTTATAGGTATTCTTTCTTTATGGATTTGGTTTCCTGCAAATGGATTATCTTTAAGCAATTCTTTTGTTCTATTTATCGATCTTAGAAGAGTTTGATGAAATGAAGAGTTAATTTCATCTTTTATTTCTTGTCCGACTATTTTGTTTAGTTCTTTGTAGATTAACGTGGCATTTTCGGATAGAATTATTTTTACTTCTTTGTTTTTGTACATCTTAAATCTCAGTACCTTTAGCTATAGCATCTCTTAGCTTTTTGCTCGGGTTATATACCCAAAGGACCCCTTTGTGAGAATCCACAATTAACCCTTTATCTTCTAAGTATTTTAAAATTACATTAAGGGTTTGGTGCATTATTTTTACGGGAAGTCTGCGTTTTATTTCTTCTCTGTCAATACACATTTCTGCCTTTTTCAATACTTTTTCTACCATCAATACAGTTTTTAGATTAGGGTAATGTATTATCGAGAGCTCTTTATATATATCCATATAGATTAGTATATTAGTTTATATATAAATGTTACGGTTTTTGTGCGGTTTGGATAATCAATTTTTGGAAAAGGTCATTATATATGCAGGATAATTAAGTTTATTAATATTATTTTAGCAAAGGTTTTATGATAAATAAGAAAACAATCTCATTTTATGAATTAATTGATTCTTGGGTTGGAGAAGGAATAGAGGATTTCACTGAAGGAATTTACTCTAGATATTCTAAACTTGATTATTTTAAGGCACAGAATAATCAACATAATTATCTTCTTGACCAAATAAAATGTGTTGACGGTGCTAAAATCTTAGATATAGGCTGCGGTAATGGAAATTTACTGAAAGTTGCAAAAAAAAGAGGAGCAATTGCAGAGGGAATTACTATTTCACCGATACAAGTTAAAAGATGCAAGGAAAAATGTTTGAAAGTCGAGTTTATGGATTACAAAGATATTGGAAAGGAATGGAATGGTAAGTATTCTGGAGTTGTTGCAAATGGTTCTATGGAACATTTTGTTAGTCCGCAGGAAGCGTTAGAGGGAAAACAAGATGAAATCTATCGAAATATGTTCCTAATTGTTAAAAATATTTTAAAGCCAGGAGGGAGATTTGTTACGACCACTATTCATTTTAAAATAAAGCCTGAGCCTGAAAATGTTATGAAAAATGCTTTATTGCATAAATGGGGAAGTGATGATTTTCATTTTTCATTTGTATTAGATAATCTGGGATGTTATTATCCTTCAAAAGGACAACTTGAAAGATGTGCAAAAGGATTGTTCAAACTTGAGAAAGAAGTTGATGGAACTGAAGATTATAGAATAACTTCAGAATACTGGCTGAACAAACTTTGGCCTAGATGTTTAATAAGCTCTAATTTCTGGAAATCTCTATTCTTTAAGACTATTAAGAATCCAAAACATTCTATATCTTCTTTGTTTCAATATGTAATTACACAATCATGGAATTGGCAGTTTAGACCAGATGAGAATGGTAAAACTCCAACTAGATTGTTAAGGCAGACTTGGAAGAGGATATAAGTTATATAAGTTTTAAACCGAATTTCTTTAGTCTTTCAAAATGTTTCTTATTGCCTGTTAGAAGTTCAAGGTTATTTGTAATACAAATAGATGCAATGAATAAGTCTCTGAAATCTATTAAGTCTCCTGTTTCTTTCAGTTTTAATTGAATGTCTCCTGCTTTAAGGGCAGAGTTCTCATCGAAATCAATTTTGGTTAGGGAGTCTAGTGTGTCTTTTATTGTGCTTTCTTCATGTTTTAACCGTCCAGACCAAACTTCAAATGTATTTATTTGAGTGGTATAAAATTCTTCTCCAAGAGAATCTATAATTTTTTTTGTTTCAGGGTTTTTTCTTAAGAAATTTATAATAATATCTGAATCTAAGCAGATTTTTCTGTCCATTTTTTCCATCCCTTTTTTAGATCTTCTATTGCTTTTTCATCTATTCCACCTTTACCGTAGAATTCACCAAACTTTTTTTTGTTTTTGTTGGCATTTTTTTCAACAAGATTTTCAATTATAATTGTGAAACTTTCATCTTTTCCTTTCATTTGTTTTAACTTCTCATAAGTTTTGTCCGCTATGTTAATTAGTTTTGACATGTATATGTATATGTATATGTATATATAAATGTTTCTGTTTTTTCTTGGCTATTTTTCATAGCATTCTGTAATTTGCATGTTATCTATATGCCCGTTATCTATAATTATTTGAAATCCTTCAGAGTTCTAACTTTATTACCTTTTTCTTTTTTCATGTCTTCTTTGATTTTGCTAATTGTGGTGTGCATCTTCTTTTCCCTTGCTGTGGAGGCGTAATGATTAATTACATCTCTTGTGTCTTTCGTGATTAGGATGATAAGCTTGCCTTTTGAAAGACGAGCAGTACGTCCTCTGCGCTGAATAGAACGAATTGCAGAGGGAATTGGCTCATAGAAGATTACAAGATTAACTTCACTTATGTCTAATCCTTCTTCGCCGATTGAGCTTGCGCATATTATATTTATTTTACCAGTATTTAATTCATCGATAATTGCTTTTTGTTCTTTTTGATTTAATCCAGTTGTATCTCCCGAGAGATTTGTTTTCTTTGCCTGTCCTACAAATACTTTAGATTTTATTCCTTTAATTTTGTTTAATCTTTCATTTAATAAAGTGAGAGTGTTTCTGAATTGTGCAAATACGATGATTTTGGCGTTTGGATTTATTTTGAATTCTTCTTCTACAAGAACAGAAAGCTCTTCTACTTTAGGGTGTTCTATTTTATTATCTAATAGTCTTTTTAGGGAGAGAAGAGAGGCTTGAAATTCTCCGGAATTTACTAATGTTTGAACACCTTTTGTTTTCTTTTCTTTTGCTTGCTGTACAAGACCTTGCAAGTAGTCTGATAATCCGGAAAGAGTTTGAGTTTCTAATAACTCTATTGCATGTGCAATTTTAATTGCTTGAGCTGTTAGAGACATACCAATTAATGCGTTGAAGTTTCTTTGGGAAGCTTGTGATGCAAGACGTGCTTGTGTTTTTAATAGTGTGATTTTGTTTATTGGGCCGAATAATAGGTTTCTTGACTGAAGTTGCTGAATTTTTGAATCGTATATATGCTTTAATAGGATTTTAATTTCTAGAAATTCTTTTGGGAAAGGAACCTCTATTTTATCAAATTCTAATTCCTGTAAATAGGGCTTAACGTCTTCAGAAGTTCTTGTTCTCAATTCTATTTCTTCTATGTCTAAATGATTGCATATTTGTTTTACAATTGCTGAATCATGCCCTGGGCTCGCTGTTAAACCCAAGATGCGTGTGTGAAGAGAGTTTTCTTTGTATGACTTTACAACCTTAGTGTAATCATAATTCTTTAGACATCTATGGGATTCGTCGATTATTAATAGAGAGATGTTTTGTAAAGAATATAGGCCATGAGAGATGTCATTGGCAATACATTGAGGGGTTGAAAAAATAATATCTGCTTGATGAAAGAGCTTTACTCTCTCTTTAGGAGAAATATGGCCTGTGAAAAGCTCTAGTTGTGCGTAAAGCTCTGGAAGGTATTTTTTAAAATAGTTGATGTGTTGTTCTATTAAGGGTCTTGTTGGTGCTAGAAATAGAATTTTTTCTCCAGGATATTTTTGTATTCTATGAATTGAGAGATATAACGCGATGAGTGTTTTTCCTAAACCTGTGGGTAATACGACTAGGGTGTTGTTGTTTTTTGCTGTGTTTATTATTGCTTCCTGATATACTCTTGGCTTTATTGATATAATTTCATTCCCTTTTTGCATTAAATTGTTAATAATAACTGGATTAAAAGATTATGTGTTTTAGATTAAGAAAATTGCATATAAAAAGAAAATGAGGGTTATTGTTGCAACAATTGTGTAAAGGACTTTAGAGCCGAAGAAAATTTGTGTACCATCTAGAGAAGATATCGGAATTAGGTTTGCGAAGGCGTAATAGGCCGATATTTCTGCGAGATATTCAAAGTTTACAAGATAAGCAATTATTGCAAGGATCCAGAGTGCGACTATTCCCGCTACTCCAATTAAAGCGTTATGCATTCCAGTCATTGAGGAATAGCTATAGTATCCAAATCTTTTGGAAGCTCTTACTTTTTGGGCAGACGTTTCGTACGTTAAGACTGGGAGGAATTTGAGGAAACCTAAAGATATTATTGAGAGAAGAAGAGGAATGATAATTCCGAATGGTTTTTCCTTTTCAAAATGGTCTCTTGGTTTGAAACCGTATGTGTAGACCTGCCAAATTTCATGTTCTACATCTGCATCGAGAAGGTGCGCTACGAATTTTCTTGCTCCTATGACTACTGCAATTATAACTACGGAGTATATGAAGATTTCTCCTAATGCGTTAAATTGGCCTTTTAGTGCAAGTGAGAATCCGGCAACTACAAATATCACAAGCATTGCTGCAAGCAAATGAGAGTACTCTGTGATCTTCATGATAGGATAATAGAAGGGATTTATATAAAGTTATTGAAATTATTTGTCAAGTAAATATATCTAATACAAAAGCACAAACTATAAATAGTGATATAAACAGTGTCTGAATATGTTGAGAATAAAAAAGATAAGCGAAGTAGTAGGTAAACAGGTGTACACCACCGATGGAGACTACTTTGGACAGGTTGAAGAGGTTAATTTAGTGGATAATAAGATAGAAGCTTGGAGAATAAGGGTGGGATCTGGACTTACAAGCGCTCTTGGAGGGGCAAGAGGAGTAGTTATTCCACATCAGTTCGTGAAGGCGATAGGAGATATTATGATAATCAATAAGGCGACAGTTCCTGCGAGGGAAGAAATAAGTGTGGAAGATATGTCTGCCGAAGTTGCGTAGTTTTGATGAGATTGAATATTCCTGTTTTTGACCAGACTACAAATTTGAATTGTGGGACTAGTGTATTAAGAATGATTGTTGCTTATTTTGGTAAGGACCATGGTATCGAATTTTTTGAGAATAAGACAGGAATAAAAGAGGGAAAAGGGGGTGTGGACTATACAAGTTGCTTTGGCAGCTGCTGAAATGGGATATAGCGTTGATTTTTATTCTAAAAGTTTGAAACCTAATAAGGAAAATCTTTCTTTAGAATTTTACAAAAGATATTCTGCAGATTTTGAAAAATTGGAAAAATGGTTGAGGGAATTAAATAAAATAGGTAAAAGTGAAGAGAAAGAGTTAAAATTAGAGGAATTATTAGGTAAAATAAACAAGGAAAGCTTGGCGATAGTGTTGGTTGACTGGAATATGGTATCTGGGAAAGAAGAGAAAGGGTATCAAGGGCATTTTGTTGTGATTACAGGATATGATGAAGAGAATGTGTATCTAAACGTATCGAGAATTAAAGATTCAAATAAAGATTTTCCTGTAAAAAGAGAACTGTTTGATAGGGCAAGAAAAGCAAAGGGAACTGACGAAGAAATAGTTATAATTGGGAGATAAGGA
>JBBSYL010000033.1:0-14946 GCA_038045265.1 Nanobdellota archaeon
ACTTAAAGCTTTTATCCCCACAGCAAGCTATGGGGTATTAGGAAAGAATAAAAGTGCTTTTATGAAACTGTTTAATAGGGTTTGTAATTTAAATTTTGGTATTTCAATTGCTTACCAAAAACGTGGTTTGAAACATAACAACAATCCAATTGAAAGATATAATGGAAAAATAAAAGATAGAATAAAAAATATTAGAAGTGGTTTTGGAAGTTTTGATGATGCAAGATGTTTTATGGATTTGAGAAGAACAATCCATAACTTTGTCAATCCAAATCAACAATTGAATGGAGAAACACCAGCAGAAATGGCTGAGATAAATTTGAAATTGGGAAGAAATAAACTGTTAAACTTGATTAGATTTGTCAGAGAAAACATATCACTTTAATTTGACAGTATCGATAAATACTAACTTTTATAAATAGGGAAAAATAATAAGTTCATGGTTGATTTTACAGAATTGAAAAGATTTTTTATGTTTACTCTTATTGGGAGCTTAATTGTATGTGCCTTAGTTGCTGTAATTACCGTTCTTGTTGGTAATTTTAATGAAGTTACTGGAAAAGTTTTGTTCACTCTTTTTATGGTTGTTGTACATTCCCTTGTATCTTTAGCATTTATATGGAATAATGAAAGACAGCATACATTTGACAAACTAGAGTTTTTCATTAATGTATTATTCATTATTATAGTGCTAAGTTTTCTAACTTCTATATTTGGAATATGGGATTTAATTTCTGAAGAAATGGTCAGCAATCTATATGCTACTTACTTTGTGATTGGTTTCGCTTCTCTTCATGGAGATATATTGTCAAAAGCATTGAATAAAGAAGGCTATATAGACATTATAATTTATCTTAACTATGTGTTTATGGCGATAGTAGTTCTGATGCTTATGCCTGTTATTTACATTGATAATGCTACAAATGCCCTTGGAGAATTTTACTTCAGGGCACTTGGTGCGGCGGGAATAATAGACGGAACGCTTAGCATATTGACGATAATATTTTACAGACTTTACATGAATAAACATCCTAAAGCAGAGAGTCCCCTTGAAAATAGCTGGCAACAAAGCCAGACAAATGTGAAAGCAGAAAGAAAAGGGCTAAGCATTTGGGTATGGATATTAATAATTTATTTAGTTGCACAGATAATATTGCCTCTGCTATTTTTTGGATTTAGAAACATATTTTAAAATTTAGTTTTCCTTTTAAATAGTTCTTTCCATCCGAGATATGAAAAGAAAGTTGCAAGTGCAATAAATAACCAATAAGTTGTGAATGATAAAACTAGAAACATGAGAGCAATCATGGAATATGTTACAGCTTTTGGACTTTTCATTTTAATAATGATCCTGTTTGTCCTTTAATATTTTAGAAAATACCAAAATAAGTATTAGAGAAACGAGGGTAATTAATACAGAAGTCAAAATGCTTAGTGAAAAGATTCCGTTGGGGTGAAAAATATATTTAATTACCTCGCTTGTTGCATCAAAAATTGTTTGTCTCCAAGTAAATGCAATTGTAAAACCTAGTGTGAAGAGAAGCAATAGTCTAATTTCATGTTTTACCTCTTTCTTGAATCCTTCCCCTCCAAAGATAAACCTCTTTATCCTTTGTCCAATGCTACTATGCTCTTGTGAATATATCATTTAACTGCAAAAGCCTGGAGGGTTTAAATTGCTTTTGATTTAAAATTCCATTTGTATTCTTAACTCTGTAAGGGCAAGAGTAAATTTGCTTATCATCATAAAATGTTTTTCTATACTTTTTGATTCTCCTTTTAATTTATCTTTACTATTGAAATGTTCTTGGTATACATTAACATCGTCCTCCCCAAATTTTATGGCTAAATTCCTATCAAACTTATAGTATAATTTATAATAAATATCAAAATGATTTAGGTAAATCTTTCTGCGACTTCGTTTAAGAGCACTTATACGCCGTTTTAACTAAATCTTCAATTATATGGGAAACTGGTTTTCCTGTCTTTTTACTTAATTCTTTGAGTCTTTTTATTACTCTTTCTGTTAAAGTGATGTCTATTCTCTTCTTTGCCCAAAGTTTTTCTCTTGTTTCATCATAGAGAGCCATCTCATCGAAGTCTCTCTTGTACTTCTTCAATATCCTACTCATTCTTTCTTCATTTAATTGCATTTTTCATTCTCTCCGAGATTATCTCTAAATCTGTGATGTTTCGCGAAGCTATTGAAAGTATATGGTGTTTAAGCAACTCTGTATCTACCTGTTTCTTATGCTGGTCTGCAAATGCGAATGCAACATACATCGCCGCCTTCTTGTTTCCATCTGTGAATGGATGATCTACTAAAATAGCTCTTAGTAAAAAAGCCAACTTTCTATAAATCCCTATCTTTTTATCATTTTGCTTTTCAAGAGCAAAATCTAAACTAGAACTATTTCTTAGATTTCCTCCAAAACCTTTTGCTATTCTTACTATTTCTTCCTTACTTATTTTCATACACATAGATTATAGCAAGAAGTATTTAAACCTTTCTAATTTTCATGTGTATGAATTTTGGCAGTTTACGCGCCTCTCTTTTATTGTGGTTGATTTTCTTGGAATTTGGGGTGAAAATCGATTAATCGAGAGAACAATAAGGTAATTTGCCATTGAATTTCTTCTTTTCCTGTTCGAAATGCTTTCTACATAAGTAGCTCCAACCTTCTTTTTTGTGTTTGCCTTTTAACAAAGAAGGATAGACTTCTCGGTAAGCCTTGTCTGTGCAAGTACCTTCATAATCACATAGTTTTACTCTCTTTCCATTAAGTATTTTTGTTAATGGTGCTATTCTTTTTCTTTCCATAACTAATTATTAACTTCAATTTCCTTTTCTGTCAGTGCTCTACTTTCAACAAGCTTCCAATCAAACTTTATTATTCCTTTGACGAAAACATTATCTAAATTAAGCTTGAAATATTCGGATTTTCCTACTTTTCTTGTCTTTATTACAACTCCCTTCTTAATCCAATCGGAAAAGAAAGATGTTAAAGAGTTATAACTTACATTGCTTCCTCTTGCTATTTCTGTTAAAGGATAATCGAAGAAATGATTATCTATTAAGAAGTCTATGACTCTTAATTGAGGAGTGTCACCCATATATTCCAAAAATATTGATTTATTTTCTTTTAGTTTCATTGTAAGTGTTAATATTATTTAAGTGTTGTAAGTGTTAATAGTTTATAAATGTTTTCATTATATAATAGATATTTCAAAGATAGAAACATTTAAATATTTTAAGTTTTATAATAATTGATGAAAATAGGTGATTTAGAGATAGCTCAAGTAATGTTTAAGCTTGCAAGAAAAGACAATTGGGGACATAAGTATGATAGATTAGAGCATTTTAAAAGATTCCAAAATCTTGATGATATTGTTAAAGAATTGAAAAGAAGAAATTGGTTAATTAAATATGATAAACCAAATTTTACGGGAATTGCTCTAAACACTCAATTTAAAAAAGAGATTGTTGATTTTATAAAACAGCAATTACCTCATCTTTCTGAAATGATTAAATAACTATCAATTCATTAAACCGAACTTTATCCATATGCTGAAAGTTTCAAGCGACGTTAAGAAGATTGTGCGGGGCTAGACCCTTGAACAAATTCTCCAGAAGAAGTCAAATAAACAATTCCATCGTTATCTCTTCTTCCCCTATCTCCTGCATGCGGTTCTCTGTATACCTCAAGTCTATAAACTGCGAATTTTGGGGCTATTTTACCTTGTTTATCTGGCTCTCCTTCCCTGACATTTTCTATCCTTACTCCGAAGGCATTCTGATGTTGCCTCACATGGGTAATATGGTAACCTAGAATATTCATTACTCCCACATCAACATTGCCTATTAGTTCCCTTACTTCTTGTCCGCCACTTACTTCTCTATGTGGTATCTTCATAAAAATTCTACATTATCTCTCTTTTTAAACTTTTCCCTTTCAAAAGTCTCAAAAAAGATGAGCAAAATCGTTAAAATGAGCATTCGGTTAATGACGCTTGTGCGAACTTTAGTGAGATTTAGGTGATTAATGCGAACTTAAGCAAATTTTGCTCCCCTTGCTTCTAATCCTTTTAATCTATTAAATGCTTCAATTATTCCTGAATCTTCTATAAATGCAATATGTCTCCTCTCGCCTCTTGCTGGAGCAACCTTTAACATTCCTCTTTCGCCTATTGTGGCTGTATAAACTTCTCTCGGTAATAGACCATATTGCCCATCAAAACTTGTCTCAAATGTGCCTGCGTCAGTTCTTGCCCAGAAACTTGCATCATAGGACATCCTTACCAAAAATGGAACAACATGAGTCCTCACTGCTATATTATAAACTTCTTCTTGTGTTTGTTTCATAAAAATTCTACTTTTCTTCTATTAATAAACTTTACTATTTACGAAAATCAATGAAAAGTTAGCCATTAGGAGATAATAATTGTCGGGCGCGTTCGGCCTTCGGCCTCACATCTTATTGTGGTTGGTTTTTGATAAATTGGGGCGAAAAAATGGTGAAAAAGATGTGGTAAGAGGGTAAGATGAAATAGTATTAATGCGAACTTTATCTTGTAATCAAAGTTATTAGCGATGCTCTAAAGTTTCAGCACTGCTTTTCCTTAAACTTTCTATTCTTCTGTACATTTGTGCTGGAATTGAGGGAGGCCTGCCTTTGTCTAATGGAAGTTGAGGTTCCCAAAATTCAAAGTCTTGAAATTCTTGTCTTTGGTTGAAATTAAAAAGAAGCTGTTTTCCATCTGATTCTGATGTGGTATATGTTCCGTCTTTGTTTCTTGTTAACATTTTTACTTTTCTCTTAAGAGCTTGGAAGTGATGAAAATAAGAATTACTCCTGCTATTGTAATTGTTATTGCTGTATAAGTTTGGGAAAGGTAATGGTCTGGTGAAACGTCTAAGAGTCTGGAGGTGATGTTTTGAAAGGTGGAGAAAATGGCTTTTCTCCAGGCAAACGCTATTGTAAAACCAACAGCAGCCATAATTGCAAGCCTGAGTTGACGTTTAAATTCGAGCTTGAAAGAACGCCTCTTTGCAAATATTTTCATAAATGCTCTAATGAATGGACGTTTAAATAGGTTGGGGTCAAGATAGGGAGATTTAGAGGTGTTTAAACAGCCTTAAGCATGACAAACAGGTGTTTTATCGACGATAAATCGGGCGCGTTCGGCCTTCGGCCTCACATCTTATTGTGGTTGGTTTTCTTGGAATTGAGACGATTTTTTGAGTGTTTGGAACGAATGGGGAGTCATAAAGGGTGTTTTTATGTGTAAAAACAGGTGTTTGAGGTACGTTATAGGGTGTTTAAGCTTTTTTAGATTGCTTAGGTACATGTTTAATGTACCTATAAATCGGGTGTTGTTCCTAGTGTTTTTACGCCTTAAAAGCATAAGATTTATAAAGAATAGGTGTTGTAATAGTATATGTTTGAATGGTTATTTGGGAACAACAGGGTAAAAAAGCTAGAGGAAAAAACCCAAAGAGGTTTTGATTCTGTTAAGAAGGACATTGATATGATTGGAAAGTGGATTAAACACCTAGATATACAAGATAAACAGGTGTTTGATCAGCTAAATGAACTAAAAATAGATTTATCGTCGATTAGAGAGGAAATTGAAGGAATGCGGGAGGGTTTAGAATTGATGAATGGGGGCCTTGAAGATAAACGGGTGTTTAAGAAATTGCCTGTTTATGACAAACAAACAGCTGTTGAGACTGTTCAAAATGCTGTTGGAACGGGTGTTCAAACAGACAATTTTTCGATTATTTTAAAGAAATTATCAAGTAATGAAAGATTGGTTGTTTTCACGATTTTGAATAGTGATATGAAATTAAGCTATGAAGATCTGGCCCTTCTTCTTGGAAAAGAGAGGGCTACAATAAGGGGACAAATAAATAGCATAAAACAGAAAAGTGAGGGCATAATTGAAGAGATAATTGAGAGAAATGGGAAAAAGAGAGTGTTTATACCTATTGAAATTAAGGAAAAACTACAGAAATACGCAAAAGTGAGAGTTAAGAAAGACAAAAAAGATGAGAAAAAGGTGGAAAATGAGGAAAAAAGTGAGTATTAAACGAAATTTTATGAAAAGTGAGCTTGTTGCCGGGTAACTTTTCAAGAAAAAAGTGAGGAAGCATAGAGATAAAAAATAATGCTTCTGATGAGAAAAATAAAAGAGGAAAGAGAGAATATTAAACGAACTCTTTTAGAAGAGAATGTATAGTTAGAGATATATTAATAATTGTTCGGTTGTCCGTTTAACTCGATCGGAGGATGTTTAGAATGATTTTTCCTATAGAATTCGACGTTTTTTCTTTTGATAAAACTGCGGAATTCATCAACATTGAAGTACATATTGCTGGCTCTTTCAAAGGAGAAATATTTAAGCAAATATTCCACTTGAGACTTTTTTACAATAATTTTATCTCTAATGTTTTCGAGAAACAGTTTTACATGTGCTTTCTTATTGAAAGTTAACTCGTAGACGTCTTTTTTCTGATAAATATGACCAAAACCGAAGAATAACTGGATCTCTTTTAATACCTCTGGTGCCTGTTGATAAATTCTTATCATTACATTATAGGAGTTCTTTCCATTGAGAAAAGATTTTGATTTGGCTATATGAATATTTCCTTCTCCGTCAAAAAAACCAGCAACATATGACCAATCCATTTAGTTTATTTTTTTCACCTCGACATAATCTCCTTCTTTTATGTCTGAGTTTTTTGGAATAGTCAATAACTTTTGCCTGTTGATTTTATTTAACCAGACCTTGCCGATTATTTTCTCCTTATCCATAATATCTTTTAATATTGGCTAATATTTAAATGTTTCTAAAGCTCCCTTAGTGCCATAAGGGTTTGTAAAGAGGCCAACTGCTTCAATTCCTCGGGGATTTTAAGAAGGATTTTCTTATTGTTTTGCTTCAATTTTGTTATTGGGATGCCTTTTTTCACAATTTTGATGAAATAATCTCTAATTGAGGACTCCGAAAGCTTCAACTTTGATGCAATAAGAGAATAATCGACTGTAAAATGCTCGTTTTCTAATTGATAAAGTGTTGAAAAAACAAGCATTTCTTGGTTTGTAAGACGTTTAAATTGTTGTCTAAGATCGCGTTTTATGCTATCGAGGGATTGAAGAGTGTTGGAAATATGTTCTATCCTATCTATTTGAGAAGTTATTCGGTTATTTTCTTTGTTATCCTCTTGTGTAGTGCCTAAATATATGTTATTGTTGGGTTTTGAAGGGGATTTTCCCCCGTTTTCTATCTGCCTGTTTGTCTGTTGGTTTGTTTGTCTGTTTGTTGGAACCCCCTCATTTCCTGTGGAAACATGAGATATTGGGGTTTTTAAGGCTTCTAAAGAGTAATTATAAGGTTCGCTTAATTCTTGTGTTGGTATTTCCTGTTGGATTGAGGGAGCAACGGAGAGGTTTGTCTGTTGGTTTGTTTGTCTGTTTAATATGTCCTTTATCTCGGAAATATCTCTTCTTAGAGAAGTGATTTGGGCTTGAAGATCAAAAACGTCTTGCTTTGCTTTTCTAAATGCCTCTTTTATTGGATCCATAGATTTCTTAATGTGGAAGAGATTATAAGGATTATTGTATTAACCAATATAGCTTGGAATATTAGATAAATCTTGGGGTTGTTTTTGGTCCGTTTCTTTTTCCTGAGCTTTTTCTTCTTTTAATACGGACTTTTCTGTAAAAGACGATGGAGATTGATGCTTTTTGTAGACGTTATATGCCTCATTTGAGAGTCTCCACCTTAGCCTCTTTAGATATCTGACTCCTGAAGAGTTTTTATCTATTGATGCTACAAGCTTTTTCTTCTCTAAGTCAAGAAGCAGAGATTTTGTGAATTCTTCATCTCGGGCAGATTCTTGAGCTATTTTATTTGTAAACTCAGAATTTGGAGAAATTGTAAATAGGTAATGTAAAATTTGTTCTGCAATTTTATCCCTTTTTTTTTGAGAAACTAATGGCATAGTGTTAATTGGAAATAGGCAGTTATAAGTTATTCGGTTTTATATTTCTTAATTTTATAGTTAAGGTAAAGAATTAAAAGGTGGATGTGATGGGGGGATTAATGGAAGGAAAAATTGAATATGCTGATGCTGAAAGTGTGGAGGATGTTAGAAAAGTGTTACATCCTCTTGTTGCAGAGTGGTTCTTTTCCAGATTCAAAGACTTTAGTCTTACTCAGAGATATAGTGTAAAGAGGATAAATGATAGAAAAAATATACTTGTTTCGGCGCCTACAGGAGGTACAAAGACGCTCTCTGCGTTTCTTGGAATAATTAACTATTTAGTTGGACTTTCTATAAAAAATGAGCTTGAAAATAAGATATATGCTGTTTATGTTTCACCTTTGAAAGCACTTAGTAATGATGTGCATTATAATCTTATCACTCCTCTTGATGAAATTAAGATGTTAGCTGAGAAGAAAGGAATAAAGTTACAGGAGATAAGAGTTGCATTGCGTACTGGAGATACAACTCCAGGAGAAAGAGCAAAACAGGCGAAGAAGATACCCCACATTTATGTTAGTACTCCTGAAAGCTTAGCTATAGTATTAACGACTACTAAGTTTTCTGATAATTTAAAGGCGTTAGAGTTTATAGTGGTAGATGAAATACATGCGATGACAAATAAAAGGGGAGTGTATTTTTCACTTACTCTTGAAAGGTTATGTAATGAAAGTTTGATTGAGCCTGTTCGTATAGGTTTATCTGCTACAATCGCTCCGCTTGAAGAAATTGCTAAGTTTTTAGTTGGTGTTGGAAGAGATTGTGTGATTGCAAATGTAGAATTAAATAAGAAAATAGAAATTGGAATTGATTTTCCTGGAGAAAGTATACTCGAGGGAGAAAGTACGGCCAATTTGAAGAAGTTTTACTCTATGTTGGATGAATTGATTGAGGGAAATAGGACTACGCTTATATTCACAAATACGAGAAATGCGACTGAGAGGATAATACATCATTTACAGATAAATTTCCCTGGAAAGTATGAAGGGAATATTGGTGCACATCATAGTTCTATGAGTAAAGAGACAAGATTTGAGATAGAAGATAGGCTTAGAAAGGGTGAACTGAAAGTAGTTGTTAGTTCTACTTCTCTAGAGTTGGGAATAGATATAGGAAGTATAGATTTAGTTATAATGGTTAAGAGTCCTAAATCTGTAAGTAGGGCGTTACAGAGAATTGGAAGAGCAGGACATAAATTACATGATAATCCTAGGGGAAGATTCATTGTACTGGATAGAGATGATTTGACTGAATGTTCAGTTATAATGAAAAGAATGATTGAAAAGGACATTGACATTGCAGAAATCCCTAAAAATGCCCTTGATGTGTTAGCGCAACAAATATTTGGGATGGCAATTTCTAAAATATGGGGTGTTGATGAAATGCTTAAATGTATAAGGAAAAGTTATTGCTATGAGAATTTGAGTAGGGAGGACTTTCTGAGTGTTGTAAGTTATCTTGCTGGAGATTACGCGCTTGAACATAGGCATGTATATGCAAAGATATGGTATGATGCTGAAAAAAAACAGATAGGTAAGAAAGGAAAGATGGCGAGAGTAATTTATATGACAAATATAGGGACTATCCCTGAAGAGGGATTTATCAGTGTAGTTATTGGTGCTGGAGAAGGAAAAGGAGGAGGAGTTATTGGAAAAATAGATGAAGGATTTTTGGAAAAGATGAAACGGGGAGATATATTTGTACTTGGAGGACATAAATATCAGTTTCTTTTTTCTAGAGGAATGAAGGCATTTGTGAAAGCAGGGGTAACTAGAAACCCTACAATTCCTAGTTGGTTTTCTGAAATGTTGCCTTTACATTTTGATGTAGGGTGTGCGATTGGAAAGTTTAGAAAGCTTGTAAAGGAGAGGTTGACACCCAGGTTTCAAACTTCCTCAGACGATGATAGAGAGAAGTGCGTTGATTTTATTCAAGAATATTTATATTGTCAGAAATATGTTGCAGAGGAAATATATAGCTACTTTAGTGAACAATCTCGCTTTTTGGAAATTCCGGATGAGAAAACTATTGTAGTTGAGAAGTTTAAAGAACATAAACAGTATCTTTTGTTCCATAGCTGTTATGGGAGAAGGGTGAATGATGCACTTGCTAGGGCATATGCGTTTGCTGCTGGGAGATTGAAGCATAGAGATGTAGAAATAGGAGTGAATGATCATGGATTTTTTATATCTGGAGAAGAATTGGATGAGAAAAAAATATTAAGTTGGGTGAAGGCGAAGGATTTACGTGCGATATTAAAGGAGGCAATTGAAAAAACTGATGTGTTGAAGAGAAGGTTTAGACATTGTGCTTCTCGTTCGCTTATGATACTTCGTAACTATAAGGGAAGAGAGAAGAGCGTAGGAAAACAGCAAGTTCATTCAGAATTCTTATATGCCGCGGTTAAGAAAATAAGTAATGAGTTTCCAATATTACGTGAGGCTAGAAGAGAAGTGTTTGAGGATTTGATGGATGTGAAGAATGCGGTTAAAGTTGTTGAATGGTTGGAGAGTGGGAAGGTTAAGTTTAAGGTTATGCAGACGCCAATTGTTTCTCCTTTTGGGGTTACTCTACTTATGCAGGGGCGCTCGGATATAATTAAGTTGGAAGATAGAGCACAGTTTTTGAAGAGAATGCATGAACTTCATTTGAAGGCGATCGGAAACAGATGAAAATGAGTAGAGAAAGATTTATAACTTGTGAATAAATGAAAAAAATATGAGCTTAACAAGTACTCGACTGATTGAACATCCTGGTGTTTCAGGTTTTCCATTTATTGAACTTTCTGGAATAGTTGTTGGTAATATTATGCAAACACCTCTTAAAAGAGAAGTTGTTGGATGCCCTCCTTTTGGAGTTAATGGTAGAGCCGGTTCTTATTTTAATACTGTATGGGTGGATGGAGATAGTGTCGCGGTTAGAACTATGATGGGACGGTCCGATCAGGCAAATGATGCTTGGGTTTATGCCTCGGAAGATGTAACTTTGTTAGATCCTACTCATGAAGCTTATCGTGAGGCTGTTGCTCTCTTGAAAGAATTTGATAGGTAGTTTTTAGAGGTTTTGTGGAAGAAGGCGATTGGGAATAAGTGAGAGAAGATAAAGTTATTCCAAATTTATATTTAATAATTTAAGTTTATCTATGAGTTCTTTTGTGTTAAATACTTCTACAATAGACTGTTGTTTGAAATGTTCGTCATTCGACCATATTGGAATGTTTTTTGATAATGCTAAAGCGAGATAAGGTGTGTCTTCTTTATCAGATATTAATGAATTTGCTTGTTCGAGAAATGGTTTAAATGAGGATTCTGAAATAAAGGAGATTCTACCTTTAATTAACTCTAATACCACTTCTACTTCTGAAGAGGAAAGTCTGCTTAGTTCGACTATTCTCTCTTTATGTTCAGTTATTTCTTCAGATAGTAACTTGGGAGAAAATAAATTTATATTTTTTAGAAAGATTATTTTCTTAGTAACTCCTATGCCTGTTAGTGCTGTAAAGATTATTCCTGCATCTATGACTAAGTCCATTTACTTCAATGAGGTGTTTAACTTCTTTAACTTTTCGTGCATTCCTTTTTTAATGCTTTTAGATAGTTGTTCGACATCTTTTTCTGTTAGCCTCGATTTAGAAACAATTTTTTCAAATCGTTCATATCCTTCGCTTAACTCAACTCTTTTAACAAATGCTTCTCTCGCTACTTCAGACCAATTTATAACTTTTAATAAGTCCATTTTTCGCTTTAGTTCTTCAGGTATTGATATTGTTAAGTGTTCCATTTTGATTCATGTGTTTTTCGTGCTCTGACACAGGAAACACAGTAGATACATGTTTATAAGGTTTTTGGTTTGAGGGCGATTGGGAATAAGTAGCTGGGTTGAGAAGACAGAGAAGTTTAATTCGTGGTTTTTCTGGGCGCTGGGCAGGGGAAGATTTAAAAATAAGTTATATTGGTAATTTTTATGTTTAAACCAGAAGAAGCACATGAAATGTCTAGGAAAGCAATAGAAGCATACTCAAGAAGAGATGTTGCTGGAGTAAAGCAAGAAATTAATGGACTTATAAAGTTATGTTTGTCCGATGATTTTAGAAATTATTGTCTTGCTTTTACTGGGGCGCCTACTCAAGTACCTGAAGGACAGAGACGTTATGAGCCTGCAGATGCTTTTGGTTTTGCAAATGATGCTATTTTTGCAGTGGGAAGGTTAATGGATGTAAGAAGAGAAAAAAGATATCTTGAAAGTTCTGTTTTGGTAGATTTAGGAGTTTTAGATTCTTTCTTTGCAGAATCTCCTAGAATTATGAAAGAGGTTGATATGTCTATGCTTGATTTGTCGGAAGAATGAGGATTAAGAAAGGAGATTAAGAGAAGATAAAACTTTATGAGTTTCTTCGTCAATTAATGCGTACTTTTTATTATCTATAAAATCTTTCTTTTCTAATTCTACCCTTAACTTGGATTTTGTTTGTTTTTCTATTTCTTGCTTGTCTTCTTTATTCCAGTTTTGCTTCAATGAGAGATTTTGTACTTCTTTTATTAGAACATCAGCATCCCTTGCATATTTTGAGGCATAGATTTCGTTATTGTTAACTATGCTCCCTATTCTGTGTCTTAGAGCAATTGCAAGGATGTTGGTTAACGCTGATATAATTTTTCTTTTGTTCATTTTAGTTGGTTTTTTATTTTATTTAGTTTTTCTTTTATTATGGATTTGATTTTGCTTTCTTGCGATTTATCTATGGCTTCGTTTGATTTTATCTGTGAGAAAAGAACTTCTTTTATTAGGAATTTTATTTCTAAGTCTATTTCTTGAGGGTTTTCGTCTTTATTGCTTAGAAAATTTGCTATTGCAATTAACCTTCTTAGTGAATTGTAAAGGGTTTTTGAAGATAGATTGAGAGAAATGGAGTCTTCAGGCATCATTAATAAGAAGTTTAAATGTGGTTTATTTATCTCTCTTTCTTTGTTTAATATTATCTTTTTATTTGAGATTGAAAAGTGGAACATGCTTCTTGTGAGGGGGCAGATTTTCAATAAATGTGATAAATTAGATTTGTTTATGCTTATTATATGAAATTTGAGATTGAAAATGTCGGTTAAGTGGTTGAATGCTTTTTCTTCAATATTGCTTTCTTTTTTGTCTGTAATTAAAATAATATCTATATCGTTATAATCTATTTTGCTTGTCAAAAATGAGCCGGTAAATATTATCTGCTCTATTTCTTTGAATTTATTTAACTCTTGGATTATATTTGCTATTAATTTGCGTTTGAATTCACTTAAATTAGATTCTTTTATATTGTGATAGTAGAGATTATCATTTTTTCTTATTAACTTTATCTCTACTATATCTCCTACTTCAAAGTGAGTTTCCATCCTTCTTGGAATGTATATTTGATTGTATGCGCTTCCCTTGGATACTTTATGTGTAAATTGCATATACGTATTAAATACGTAGTATTTTTAAAGGTTTTGGTTTGCACGTTTCTGGAGGAGTTTTTGAAGAGAATGCATGAGTTACATATGAAAGCCATAGGAAACAGATGATTGCTTTAGAGCCATTCAACTCTTGTGAGTTGAAGGTATGAATGATATAAGTATATCACAATAAAGGATATAAATGATAAAATGCCTTGTCTTTTATGCAAAAAGGATTACAAGAAAAAAAGACTACGGGAGAACCACTTCAGAGCTTAAGGAATCATTGCCTTGAAGTAGGAGAGTTAGTTCTGCTAGTTGAACCGTTACGATCAAAAAAATTTAGAATTGGAGGAAATGCCTTTATAGGATATTTTGGAGGGTATGCAGGAAGGACTGAATTTAATCTAAGATTTGCTCATGGATTAGATGTTCCCAAGAGTTTCTTTGATAATGATGGAGCATATGATTCGTCTTCTATGAGAGCACCTGAATTTACATTGCCCTCGCTTTTCTCTGTGTCTAGTGAATATCGCTCTTTTCCTACTCTGGCAAGAAAGATATATGTTGGGATTGAATTTGTGAAAAAAGCATTAAGGGAAGATAAGGAATTAAGAGAGTTGGTTTATCCGTCGTTTAATACTAGTTGAAGGCGGATGGGAATAAGTAAGATTAAAAGAGTTAATCATTCAAGAAAAGAAGAATGATTCTTTAGATCTATGACTAACTTTAAGCCCGTAAATCTAAGGAAGTCTAACCCAATTATTGTTGGTATTCTCATTGTGCTGTTCTGAACTTCTTGAGACATATTCTTTAACAATGAAATATCTACAACATGAACGGGCATTTCTACATATTTTATAGTGCTGTCTTCTGAACGTAAAGTAAATATGAACTTCTTTATTTTCTTTGAGGGGATTTGTCCTTTACCGAACCCTGCGATTGGCTCTCCTGTTTCTGCTCCAGAGATTGAAATATTTAACCTTAAAGCATCTATATATGAAATAATTGTCTTTGGGCTTCCTGTGTCAAGTATCGCTTTCAATTGTCCGAATGAATGGGGTTGTCTGGATAATACGTTTAAAAATATTCTCTCTGAATTCGGTACCTCCGATAATTCGAGATTAAATTTCATTTTAGTATAGAATAATTATGCCCTTTTCAGGTATATATTCTATTAATATTTTGCCCAACTCTTTTCCCATCGAGTTTAAAGAACTAATTAAATCCTCAACCTTTTGATTGCTTGCTATTATACTATTGTTTTCAACAGCTATAAATTTGTTAGGATACTGGATTTGTAATTTTGCAAAATTCTTTGTTATGAATGAGGAGCCATTTTCCAATATCTTGAACTCTTGTAAAACTTCTATGCCTTCCATTTATTACTTAACCTAAAATCACTTATAAACTTTACTAAAGCTTGATACTGTTTACTTAAAGGGATATGATTAAATAGTCAAGTCTCCTCCTTTTTTA
>JBBSYL010000034.1:0-20601 GCA_038045265.1 Nanobdellota archaeon
AAAGATTTATAAAGCAAATATTCTAACAAAAACCATGAGCGGAATAGAATATTCAGAAGTTGCACCATCAAGAGGATGGCTTAAGGCTAAAAGCGGAGATAGAGAAGTATCCTTTGCTTGGCCATCATTTCAAGGAACTCATCAAGATTGTTGTCAAGCAATAGCAAAAGATAAAGAGTTAGTTCCAGCAGAGGGTTTAGATTTAGCAATATTAACAAATGGGGCATATTCTCAAAATACTCCTCAATGGACATCAGTTAAAGGTAATTTTAGAAGTAATTGGGTAAGAGCACCAAATAGAAGTCTATTAATTCCAGCAGGTCATTTTAAAGGAGATAAGCAATTAGCAGGTATTCTTGTAGAAAGAGACTTGAAAGGAAATGGATTAAGTACAAAAATGCAAGTTCCAGATTTATATGATTGGAAACAAAATGATTCGGGCATTTATATTTCTCCAGACAGAAATGCAAGTTTTGCACCATCAAGTTCTTATGAAGGAAAATCATTTGAAAAAGATGGAGTTGCACATATTCATTTAACCTCTGAAGGAGCAGAATTGTTTGCAAAAACCGCAAAAGATGCAGGTTTGAAACCTTATAATTGGCTTGCTCAAAGAATGAAAGAAATTACTTCTACTGAACAAAGAGTTTCGTTGCTTGGCGAGTGCGTCGGTAGATTGGGCTTGGACGGCTTCGACTGGGGCGGCGACAGGTACGGCCCTGCTTTTGGGGTGTCTGCTTCTCGCGAAGCGAGCGCGCCAAAAATTTAGGTTGAAATAATATTTTTAATTGCTACTATTATAGTATAACTATTTTTATTAATATCTTAAATCATAATAAAAAGTCTTAGTAAGGAGAAATCCTAAGCTAAGGCCACACGCACATTAATTAGTGCTTTCTCTTACAAGAAAGCCAGTAAAATACAGCTATAACATTTAGTAAGCTATGAAATACCTTTCAGGATTGAGCCGAATAATGAAATAGCAGTGAAAATTTGGTTAATATGCTACATGAGTTTCGTTGCTTAACGAGAACGACGATAGATTGAACTTGAACGGCAACAACTGGAACGACAACAGGAACAACCATGCTTTTGGAATGGCCTTAGCTTATAAGACAATAAAAATGCAATCATACAACAATCTTTACAATAAAATAATTTCATTTGAAAATCTTATTCTTGCTTGGAAAAAAGCAAGGAAAGGCAAAACAAAGAAGAATTATATAATAGAATTTGAAAGAGATTTATTTTGTAATCTACTTGCATTACATTATGAATTAAAATATTTATCTTATCGCCCAAAGGCATTAGTAACCTTTATTTTACGAGACCCGAAAACTCGTAAAATAAGCAAGTCTGAATTTAGGGATAGAATTGTCCATCATGCAATTGTTAACATCTTAGAACCCATTTTTGACAAAACATTTATTCATGATTCTTGTGCTAACAGAATAGGAAAAGGTAACTTATTTGCTATTCAAAGATTTTATAAATATTTAAGAAAAGTATCAAGAAATAGATTGATTGCAAAAAACAAATTTAGAGATAATAACTACGTTTCAGGTTATTGCTTAAAGGCAGATATTAAACATTATTTTCAAGAAGTTAATCATAATATTTTAATGAATTTAATCTCAAGAAAAATAAGAGATAAAAAAGTTTTAAATTTGATAGAAAAGGTTAATGCGAACTTTGGAATGCAGAGAGAGAGAGAGAGAGAGAGTAACTTTTGCATTGGGTGAAACGTCAGGGCAAAGCCCTACGCAAGGAATGCCCTTAGGTAATTTAACCTCGCAATTTTTTGCTAATATTTATCTTAATAAATTAGATTATTTTGTCAAACATACTTTGAGAGCAAAATATTATATTAGATATGTTGATGATTTTGTTATTTTGCATGAATCCAAAGAACAATTAACAAAATGGAAAGAATGTATTAACGATTTTATTATAGAAGAATTAAAAATTGAACTTCATCCACATAAATCTAAAATAATTCCATTATCTAATGGAATTGATTTTGTAGGTTTTAGAAATTTTTATCATTTTAAGATATTAAGGAGAAGAAATATAAAAATATGAAAAGAAGAGTAATAGCTTTCTCAAAGGCAGATTTATCTTATTCAGAGATGATGAATAGTTTTCAAGGTTGGTGTGCTTACTCAAAATGGGCAAATTCATACAAATTAAGAAAGGAAATTTTGAAGGAGATTCATAAAGCTAAGCGGGAATATACTAGAAATAAGCAATCTTACTGATTCTCCGCCAATCCCTTTCTATCTCTGATTTTTCTAATAACATCTGGTTGTAAAGTGGGAGGCATCTTCTGGAATTCTTGGTCCATAAGAGATGAAACTCCTCTCCCTTCAGTTGCACTTCTTAAGTCATTACTCCATCCAATCATTTCAGCTACAGGAATTTTTGCTTTAATGAAAGTGTCATTTCCTTCCTGATTTACGTCTATTAGTGTTCCTCTCTTGCTTCCAACTAATGCAGTAACTATTCCCATGAATTCAACTGGAACTTCAATCAAATGTGTTTGTATAGGTTCCAACAAAACCGCCCCGCCTTTCTTCATACAGTCAAACATTCCCTGTCTTACTGCAGGATAAATTTGTGCAGGCCCTCTGTGCATATGGTCTACATGAAGTTTAGCATCATGTAATACAATTTTAGTCTTCATCATCGGCTCCTTTGCTAATGGCCCCCCATCTACAACTAATCTCCATCCATCAATTATAGATTCAATTACTTCTGGAAGCAATACCAAACCACGAGTTCTCTCCTCAAATACATTCCCTTTGTATATTTCTTGATACTGTCTTGCTTCATCGTTGCTTATTCCTAATGCGCTCAACTTTTTCCATAATTCTTCGGCTTTTTTCTTTACTCTTCCCTCAGGCAACTCTCCTCTTTCAATCGCATTATAAACTTCATCTTCCAGTGGCTCCATACTTATATAAAATATGTTATGTCCGTTTGGTGTTCTGGATTCAATTTCATCTGAATCTTTTGCAATGCTCTCTCTGTAAACAACAATCGGTGCTCCCATTTTAACATCCAATCCTTTTTCAGTTTTTATTCTTCCCTCAATAATTTCCAGATGCAATTCACCCATTCCAGACATCAAGTTTTCCCCAGTTTCTTCATTAATTTCAATTTTGATACTCGGATCCTCCTTTCCTACTTTTCTCAAAACATCGATAAGTTTTGGTAAATCAGCAGACCTTATGACTTCAATAGACTTAGTAATAACTGGCTGGAATATATGTTTTATTTCTTCAAATGGTGTCTGTTCATTTTGGGTAATAGTATCCCCAACGTCTGTATTCAATCCAACTAATGCTAACACATTTCCTGCAGGAACTTCATTCAATTGCTCAGGTTTAATTCCATTATATACTAAAACTTGCTGTACCCTATATTTCTTTTTTACATTATTTGCATAAACCTCCATTCCATTTTTTATGGTTCCAGAATATAAACGACCAGCAGCGACCTCTTTACCAGATCTTTTATCAATTGCAATATTAGTAATGACAAAAGCAACTTCTCCGTCCCTTCTGCAATGCAGTAAATCCTGTCCAAACTTGCTTTCAATGTCTCCTCTCCATATCTTAGGGATTCTATACTTCTGCGCATCTACAGGATTCGGAAGATGTTTTACAGCCATATCTAATATAACTTCATGCAACGGTGCCTTTTCCCAAACCCATTTCTTTCTTGTCTCTTCATCTTTCTGATAAATCTCAATAATATCTTTGAAGCTAACTCCTTTCTTCTTCATGAACGGCACAGACAAAGCCCAGTTTTCTCTTGCACTCCCAAAAGAAACGCTTCCATCCATTACATTGACCTGCCATTTTTCTTTAAATTCTGGTTCTGCAATCTGCATTATAAGATGATTGAAATTAGTTATAAGCTTCATTAATCTTTCCTGCATTTGCTCTGGAGTTAATTTCAATTCTTTTATAAGTCTATCAACTTTATTTATGAATAATACCGGTTTCACCCTCTCTCTTAATGCCTGTTTCAATACAGTTTCAGTCTGAGGCATTATACCCTCAACAGCGCATATCAATACGAAAGTGCCGTCAATAGCTCTCATAGCCCTTGTAACGTTTCCTCCAAAATCTACGTGTCCTGGAGTGTCAATCAAATTAATCAAATACTCTTTTCCATGATATTCATGTGCCATGCTTACATTTGCAGCGTCAACAGTCATCAATCTCTCCTGTTCATCTGCGTGTTGCCAAGTAGTCATACCCTCTTCCAAGTCTCCAGCATTCTTACTAGCCATCATTCCAGCAGCTGCGAGTAAGTTATCTGTAAAAGCAGTTTTACCATGGTGAATATGTGCACTTGTAGCAACATTACGAATATCTATTTGGGTATTTGTTAACCTTTCAATCTTGCGTAAGCTTGTTTCTTTGTCTGCCATTTTGTTTTGTTGTTTTCTCTAAATGGTAGTTAAGAAAATTTCGTGTTTTCTTTGTCTGCCATTTGTTATTTATTCTCCTGCAAATAGCAGTTTAAAAAATTTCTTATTTTTTATTTCTATCATTTTTGTTTTTAATGAATACTAAATTAAAAATTTAGAGTAAAATCATTTACAAAATTAGCTTTTTAAATCTTTATGCGAAGCATAAATCTTGCTTTCGCTAAACTTTAAATGGGTCAAAAACAGTCTTTCGAAGAATTGTTCTTATTCCTACTCTTTCCTGCCCAATATCTTTACCAAGAACTTGCGCGGCTTTAATTAAACTATATCTCTCTTTTGAAGCTTGTTCAATTGCTCTTCTTCTAAGCCCATCATAAAATGCTTTTCTTTGTGTAGCATCCCCTTCCTTAAAACATCTTTCACAAAAAGCAAGAGCCATCTCCGCTATTCCTTTAGAAGGTTTAAAATAATCATCCATAGGTATAGGTCCTCTCCCTTTTACAACAACCCCATTTGGATATTTTTTAAGTATTCTCCCAGGCCTTCTTCTAGCCCCTATTTTTCTAGCTTCTGCAAGAGATTCATAAACTCTTAAAGAATAATCTGGAGCGTCAAGGTCATCTATAAAACTCCCAGTTCTTACACTCTCTTCCACAATTTCTTGCCACTCTCTAATAAATTTCTCTTCAACAAAATCATCATCTTTAGTTCTCTTAGAAAGAAATGCCCTAAACCACCCATACTCCATTTTAACTTCTGGGCTTACACACACGATTGGTTCATTATGCCAATTATAAAAAACTATTTTAGATGCCTTTGCAGTTGTTTCTCCACAGCATAATTCTAAACTCTCAACATCTCCTTCCTGAAAAGAAACATGGCTCTCTGTTAAAAGTTCTCTAAGTCCCTCAAATTTTTTCTGATTTAAATATACAAATGTTCCTTTAGAAAGAGTCTGCCAATTCTCTCTTCCGTAATTTATCCCAGGCATTCTAAAAACTCTTTTTCCTGGTCTAAATCTTGTTAATTCTTCAAGTCCTAACTCTGCTTTCCCCAAATCAGTTTCAGGCTTATCGCTAAATCCAGGAATTTGTAAAAAATATTGATAATTCATATATGATTCATTAAAGAACTTGTTTAAAAATATAACTAAAAATTAATGTAAAAATTAGGAGTAATTATCCAGCAGAATTAGCTTTCAGACACTTATAAAGTTCATCAAGTATCTTTTGGTGAAAATCATTATTTATAGCACATAACTTCTTTTTTATTATTCTCTCATCAACTGTGAAAATTCTGTATGGTTTCACCCAGCTTTTAAAAGGCAATGTTCCAGAAAGAAAATTTTCTTTCTTTATTAAAATACCTTCTTTTGGTTTGTTACTAGTAATCAAACAACATATTCTGTCTTCAGTTTTATTAAAATAGGCATTAGAGATTATAAGAGCGGGTCGTAATTTATTAGAAGTTAAATCAGAATATGGAAATGGAACAAGAATAATCTCTCCTTGATTATACATTATTCCACCTTTCGTCTGCTTCATTGTCCCAATCTTTTTTAAGAGATTTTTCCGAAGCAAGCATATTTAAAATACTTTCATGCTGGGGTAACTTTTCAATCTTGTCAAGTTCAGCAATTCTCATTTCTATAATCTTTCGTACATATTCGCTCCATTTTATCTCGGAGTAAGCTCTCATTTTTTTATACACATCATCATCAATTGATAGAGTTATATTAGTCATATATCAATAAGTGAGCCCACTTATTTAAACCTTTCTGCTCAATATTTATCTAGCACAATCCGCAAGCAGAACTTCTCCATTCAATCTTACATAAAATCCGTATTCAGAAAGATATTTTCTTAACCATTCTATATTCTGTTCTCTATCTTGTTGCTCACTTTCAATTCCTGAAAGCCTCATTTGACCCATTATTAAAGAAGGTTTTATCAGCACGGAAATTCCTCTTCGCAACAAATTTAATGCAGAATTATAAACACAAGTATTTGCGCAAGTACCAATTACCTCAACTCTCTTACTTTTGTCAATTAGAGGAATATGTGGATTCAATTCATATGCATGTCCGAAAAATATTGTTCTTTCAAAATTTCTTTCAGCATATTCAATTATCCTTCTTTGTTCAGGTAATTTTGTTCCATCAAATAATACTTCATCAGGAAAACCCATACAAACAACTTCAATTGACCTTGGTTTGTGGTCAAGCCAAAAAGGGATATCTATCATTATCTCGCGCTATCAGCCTGTTTTTCAGTATCAGTTCTCTTGTTTACAGCGAAACTTTCCATGTTCGCTTGGCTTGCAAGAACTATTTCATTTGCAAGAGTTTCAACTATCTTTTTCTTTTTTCCAAATGCTTTTCCATAAGCTCCCTGAACCATCCATCTTATTGCTAAATTTATTCTCCTCATAGGGCTCGTGTCTACAGCTTGAGGATATCTTGCTCCTCCATGCTCTATAACAGTTATTTCATCTCTTGGACTTCCATTCTCAATCGCACTTACAAAAACCTGCACAGGATTTTTACCAGTTCTTTTTTGTATTAGTTCAAATGCTTTCAACACAGTCCCCATATTTTTAGTAAAGTTTCCAGAACTCCAGCTCGTTATTATTTTATGTTTCTTTCCTACGTGGCCTGGAACTGCAAGTCTTGTTGCAAGTCTCTCAACAACATTAACTTTTGTTATTCCAAGATTTTCAGCGTTTCTTCTTCCGCAAGATTTAACCATAATCCTTGAGCTTACATTAACATAAGGCCTAAGCGCAGCATCTTCTATTTTTATTTCAGAAACATCATACATATCGAATAATTTGAAATTTTTACTCATCTTACATTATCTCCATACTAACTTTTATAATCCTTGCTCTTGGTTCTACACTTAAAACAGCTTCTGCAGGAAAAGAAACTCCATCAACACGATATTTATTTCCATCGTTATATATTATTCCAGTTCCTAATATATCTCCTGAAGATCCAATCACACTAACAGGTTCTCCGTCAAGCCTTGTTAAACTAGTTTTTTTCACAAATTTTTTTTCCATTTTATCTTCTTCCCTTCTCTATCTTACCCTTTACCAATAAGTGAAGTGGCTGATCATTTACTTTTATTACTGCAAATCTTATTCCCGGAATATCCCCTTTAGCTCTTCCCATACGTCCACCAATTCTTTCTATTATAACTTCATCGTGTTCATCAACAAATTTCTGAGCAAGATTTCTTGGAAGGAAAGCTCCAACTTGAATTCCATTCTTTATCAATTGAACTTTGCAACATTTTCTCATGGCTGAGTTTGGTTGTCTTGCTTCTTTTTGAAATTTACTTATTACTATGCCCTTTGCCTGTGAAGCTCCCTCTAATGGGTCAACTTTTCTTCTCAAACCTAATGTTCTTTTCTTATAAGCAGTCTGGCTCCACTTGAACTTCCTGCTGTTCTTCATCATCTTTCTTGCGCTCATCAATCCCATATTTATCACCTACAAAATTAGCTTTTTAAACTTAATCATTATAAAAAAGCAAATTTTGTTTGTTAATTAAGAACTAAACAATTCTCAAATCCAATCCGTAAGTATCATGTATTATTTTCTTCAACTCGTCGTATCTTCTTTTATTTCTTCCTATCAATGCGGCCTTGCTCTGGCTTCCAGCTGTTAAAACAACTATTCCCTCTTTTACCTCAAGAGACCTGAAATTAATTGGAGAAACAACAGACTCAACAAATCTTTTAGCATCATCTACACCATTCGATTCTTCAATTATTCTTATTTTTCTTCCTATTTCATCCTGTATCCTTCTTATATTAGAAGCTCCAGGACCAAGGGCTTTTGCAATCATAAATCTTGGAACGGCAAAAATTATAGCATTATTATATGAAAAACATTTAGTAGTCTTGACTCTGCTTGTCTTGTCAAGCAGGTTGATGTACCTCATTGTTTGCATATCTATTGTCGCCATAATTAGAATATCTTACTTACATTTTTCTCTTGTTTAGTATATAAATTTATTCCTTCTACTTCAGTCCGAGACTTTGTCTTGATGCCAAAGAAACATCTATGTCTGAAGCACGAAGTAATCCACTTGCAGGCTTTAATATAAATCTTTCATCAATCATTCCCTGCAGATATGGTCTCGCACTATTTTTTCCTCTAACAACATCCAAATATCCCTCTCTTTCTTTTCCTTCTTCAATTCTATATCTTGCAGGCATAACTGGAGTCCATACTCTAAACTTTCTTCCAGCAATACTTCTCATATCAGTATAACTTACCTTCCTTCTTAAGTCTCTAACAATTTCAAGTCTTGCTTCTTCATCATCAGCTTCAAGAGGGAAAGCTAAAATGTCAATATCATTATACTGTCTTTTTCCAGTCTGCATCCAATCTCTTACAACCCCTCCTCCAAGACAAACATTCATTCTCATTGAATCTAAGTATTCACAAACAGCACCAAAATTTGCCCTGTCTCTCTTTCTTAACATATGCTTAAAATTTTGATATGCATGCCCTCCTCCAGCTTGTGTAGCCACGGGGAGTAGCAATTCACTATCATCAAGATGTCCTAAGATTATTCTTTCTCTAATTATTCCCATGAAAAACAATCAATTAATCTATTTTTAAATCTTCCTATGCGTGGAAGTGTCTCAAGCTCGGGAGTTTTAAATGAATAATAATCAAGTGTCGCATTCGGGAGATACATTTTAAAATGTTAAAATCTTCTGTTATTAATGGAACAGAGAAGAGATTGGTTGGATATAATTACATTACTTATCGTTATTATTACGGCAGTTATTCCACTTGTTACTATTTCTCAAACCTCTCCAGACAAAATTGCAACAAATACTTATATTATCTTTGGAATAATAGTATTGGTATTATTAATTGGGTCTTTTATCATTTATATAATTTCAAAATGGAATAAAATGAATAAAGATATAGAAGGAACGAAAAAGGAAGTAGAGGAAATCAAAAGAGATTTAAACTTCAAAGTATTATGGAATATGATGGATGTAAGAATTAAAGTGTTAGAAAAGCTGTTTGATAGAAAAAATAAAAAGGGACAGATGATAGACCCAAGAATAATATTTTGGATAATTCTTTTAATTTTATTATACTTGTTCTTGAAGTCATCTGGTTTTTTCCAATGATTTCAATAGCATAGTTTCCCAAGCATTACCTTTAATTCCAATTCCTACTTTATCTGCTGGTGTTAAACCTTGTCTTGCGTTTCTTCTTATGTAGTTATGAAATACTTTAAAGCCATTTTGATATGCTTGAACTTCTTTTACTCCTCTTCTTACTTTATGAAATTCTTTTTGATGTGAGTGATGGCTCTCTATTGCATTATTGTTTATGGCTTTTCTCTGTCCTTTGATTGATGTAAATTTAACTTTTCTTTGAGTTCCCCAATTATTAAATGCTTTAAGGCAACCATCTTGATAACCAGCATAACCATCTACTATTATCTGATAAGGTATTTTTCCATTCTGTTTATATGCTTCTGTAAAAACCTTTTGTGCATCTGTGCTTTTTCTACTTCTACCTGAACATTCAGAAGCTAATAAGAATTTACTTTTATTATCCATTACATTCCAAACATAATGATAATTTGTATTCTCTTTATTCTTGCCTTCTTTGGTTAAAATTAAAGTTTCATCTGCATTCCAAACTCCTTTTATTTTTGGTTGGATAGTTTTACTATATTTTTCAATTACATTACTAAACTTTAATATCCATCTTCTAATAGTTTCATGGTGTAAGTCGAGATTATAGAATTGTTTGAATTGTGCAGAAATATCACGATAACTTAAACCCCTGTAATAACAATCCATCGCAAGGCATACTAACTTTGCATTTCCCTTAATATTCTTAATTGGGGAAAGAACAAATCTTTTATGACAATTCTTACATTCATATCTTTGTTTTTGTCCTATTGTAGTCTTTCTTATTCCACTCCTAATAAGATTTTCAGAGCTACATTGTGGGCAAATATCCTTTTTAGGAGTATCAATAATTAACTCTATTTCTCTATTAATTTGTGGCTCTACTTCATAACTTTCCTTAACTTTTTCAAATAATAAGATAGCTTTAATGTGTTTGCAGTATAATCCTTTTCCATTACATCTTCTTTCATAGTCTTGACACTCACAAGAGTAACTATCAATATGCGTAACTCTATACTTTTTAGTGCTATCAAATTGAGAAGGGACAAGATAAGTAAATTCATCTAAGGTTTCAGGGTTTCCTTTCTCTAAGATTAACTTAGCTTTCTCGTTTCTCCATTCAGAGAAGTTTTTTAAGTATTGTGCTGTTTGTTCCATTTGAAATATTACCTTGCTATTATAATAGCTTTTATTATTATAATATGATATAAGTAATATATAAACCTTTGCTTTTTATAATACCTTTCATTATTACTATACAAAAGTTTAAATACTAATAAATAATGATATTATTATGTCTTTATTTAATATCACTTGGCGAAAATATGGTTTGAGAGATAATCCTTATTTCTTGCATCCATTAGCTATACAAGAGAATATGCCCTTTTCAAGTTTTATAGGAAGAAAGGATGAAATTGAAAGACTAATAGGGATGATTAACATGGGGGTAGGAAGATTTTTGATTGTTGGGGATGCTGGTGTCGGGAAAACCACACTCCTTAATTATGTTAGGTCTAAAGCATCAGAAGGCAGATTTTTTACACCTCAGGAAGAAATAGAACTTAATTGTTCTATGAGTGGACAGCAATTTATAATAGAAACCTTAAGCACAGTTTATAGAGAAATAAATAGGCAAAATATAATTCTATCTCAGAACAGTATGACTTCTTTAGAGAATCTAAATTCACTATCTAAATTAAGTGGTGGAAACATAGATGAAGATGTTTTTGAAAAAATGAGCTATGAAAGATTAAAGACATTATTTAAATCAGTAATGAGTGAAATAGCACACCCTAGATTTAAAGGAATAATTTTGCATTATGATAATTTAGATAATATAAAAAATAGAGATGAAATAAAATATTTAATGGGTCAAATAAGAGATTTATTTCTTATTCCTAATGTTATATTCTTTTTTGTTGGTGGAAAGTTTTTACCAGAAGATATAGGGTATGAGCGTAGAGTAAGACAAACTTTTCATATGCCTCCTTTAGAAGTTCCAGAATTAAGCTTTGAAGATGCTAAAAAGATTTTGGAAGAAAGAATTAATTTTCTAAGACTTAATGAAGAAATAAATCCACAAAAGCCACATACTGATGAAGCTCTAAAAATTTTATTCAATTTACATTCTGGAAATCTTAGAGATACACTAAATAGTCTATATGCTTGTGTAATGGAATTAGGAAAATCAAATATCCCTATTCAGTTAGATGAAGTTATAATGAGAAGAATACTAACAGAAAAAGTTGAAAAAGAATTTTTAAGTGGATTGACACAAGTTGAGAGAGAATTACTGCAAATTATGTTAGATTATAAAAGACCAATTACTCCAACGGAGTTATCTAAGTTATCAAAAAAAGCTAATACTAATGTAACTTCCAAATATCTTCCCAAGCTTAAAGAAAAGAGTGCAATAGAATTTATTGGGAAAGATGGAAGAAATACTTATTATAAAGTGGCTCCTGAAATAATGTGGCTTAAATTAAAGAAAGATGATAATAAATATATAGAAGAAAAGAAAGATAAGGAAATAAAAGAAATAGAATCTAAATTAAGTGATTTTACATAAAAAAGAAAATATCAAATATGATAAAATTAAAGTCCTAAAGATAAAAATTATAGATTATTAATTCTTTCCCCAAGCCGCTATTCCTAACAACACAAGATTCAAAACTGGAATAAATGATAATATAGCCCACCATCCAGGTCTTTCAAGAGCTTCAAAAGTCTTCCACATCCATATAGTTGAATAAACTACTAAAACTAATGAGAAGATTATTCCTATAAATGGAATAAATGCTCCGATTAATAGTAATATTGGCCACCAATGCATTTTGGCTATGTTACTAGAAATAAGCGAAGGTCCAACAGCAGGAATCCAAGCAATTCCAGGAGAATATTTACACTTTGTCCTTTTAGCTATAGACATAAAAGCCAAAGAAGTATAAATATATAATGCAATACCAATCAATAAGATTAAAACAAAAAAAGAAGCAATTAATGTTGCAATAACAAGAGGTAAAACCATAAATCAATTAAATATTTATTCTTTATAAACCTATATATTAAATGAAGAAGGCAGAGAGTCAGTTTTTTAGTAAGAAGGAAAAGATAATAATTTCCACAAAAACCTAATATTTGGAGTATTAGGAAGAGATTTAAAGCAAGAATTCTATACTTTATTATGGAATTTTGGAAAAAAGCAGTCATTGCAAGAGTAGGATTTAATGCGGCTAAATCTCTTATAAAAGAAGTTAAAAAGACAGATACACAAAGAGAAATGGAAACTTTTGCAGATAAAAAAGCACAATATTCTTTCACTATTTCTACTAAACTTAAACAAGATAACATTTATGGTCTTCTTAAAAAGATTATAGGTGGAAGATATGATAAAATAAAAGAGGAAAATGAATATGATGGAATGGCTTTTATAACTTCAGGGTTCTTACAGGGCAAAACAATCTGTGATGTACAAATATCTCAATTAGGTAAGGGGTACAACATTACTATAAAATGTAGGAGAAGTACTTTTTCTATGCCTTTTACAATTACTCAATTAAAGGAATTAAAAGAAGAATTTATGAAAATTGAAGAGGATTTAAAAGCAGTAATTTAGCGTAATCTTCTTGCTGTATGCAGTTTATCTCTCGAGACTTAACAGCTAAATTACCACTATAAAACTTAATACTCTCTTTATCTCCCAACAAGCGACAGCAATTCTATCTCCCGTTTATGCGACACTCTCCCTATGCGTAACCACTAAAAAATAACACTACTTCTCAGATTTTCTCTTATCTTTTTCCAATTCCTTATTTACTAAAGGCCCAGTTACTCTTACAATTAATCCAGGTAATCCAGTTCCGACGGGAATCGGCTGGTTCAATAATATATTTTCAATTACAGATTTTAATTCATCTCTTGCACCTTGTATTGTTGCGTTTACAAATTGTTTGTCAGGTGTTTCGAATGTTGCTCTTGCGAGAACGCTTGCCTTGTCAGAAATTATTCCCATTCTTGTAACTCCCTTAACTACTCCGTTTGAAGTCATAGCATCTGCTACAAACTTAAGATGTCTTCCATTAATATCTAATCCCTGAGTTTCAATAACTTTCTTTATTTCCCTTACTATTGTTTCTCTTGCAGCTTCTATTCCAAGAACATTTGCAACATCGTGTATATCGTTGCTGAATATCTTATCTTTGTCAACTCCCTTAACTAGCATAACATCTTCAAGATTAGAGCCTGCTGCAAGGACAACGTAATCTTTTACCCTTGTTGCAATTATTACATGAGATACTCCTTTAACTCCAGAGATAATTGTATCTTTCAATTTTTCCTTGAGCTTATACAACCCTTTAAAGTCGAGCTCATTTGCAACAATACTCATTCCTGAATCTCTTTCCTTTATTTTATAACCCTTATCTTTTAATCTTTCAGAAACTTTTCCTGTTCCAGCATGAATCATCTTTAGCCCTTTACTGTCAAATTCAACCTCTATCTTCTTATTTGAAAAGTCTATTCTTATTTCAGAGATTATTTCTTTCAATTTAACTTCTTTTATCTTCTCAGCAATTATTCTTGCATCTTTTTCATTATTGCTTTCTTTATCAAGATATATTTCCATCAACGGGGTGCTTGGAGTCTTTCTCGCATCTAGAATTTCAATTATTCTAGGGAGTCCTTGTGTAACCTGCATTTGTGCAACTCCTGCATGGTGGAATACGTTCAATACCATTTGCGTAGATGCCTCTCCAAAGCTCTGCGCAGTAATAACTCCGACTGCTTCTCCAGGAGCTATCTTTGAATCTTTCAAGTGCAACTTACCTACATCTTTGCCGTCGTCTCCATAGACAAATTGCACTATGTTTTCAGATGCATCTCTGACAGTTCCATCATATTCTATCTTCAAATCTTGTAACGCAGAAACTAATCTTCTATACAGATATCCAGATTTAGGAGTTCTTAATGCCAAATCCATTAATGAGTCTCTTCCAGTAATAGCTCCAAAGAAAAATTCACTTGGCTTTAGTCCTTTGAAGAAACTTGATTTTATGAATCCTCTTGATTCAGGTGAAAGATCTCCTTTTTTGAAGAATGATAATGTTCTATCAGTATAACCAAAGTTTATTCTCTCACTCCACATAGACTGCTGACCTACACAGCAGGCAATTTGTGTTATGTTAAGCATACTTCCTGCAGCTTTTGAGGTTATCATTTTATTTACGTTTCCGTCAGCAGGGAAATTTGCCTGAACAACTTTTCCTGTTTCAGTTCTTACTTCATTTAATACTTGCAAAATCTTTATTTCTCTTGACTCTTCAATGCTCTTTCCAGGAATTGCCTCAAGTCTTCCAGCCTTTGCATCTTCTATTATTTCTTTTGTCTTTCTTTCAGCTTCTTCAACTATTTCACTTGTCATTTTCTTAACTTCATCAGTTACATTAAGATCTTGTACAGAAAGTGTGAATCCGATTCTTGAAAGATAAATCGCTCCAAGCACGAAAGCTTTAGTTAATGAATCAACAGCTGCTTCTCTTCCATTTTCTTTATCAACTATTTTTATCATCATCCCATCTTCTGCACCGAATGAATTGGGACCAGTTATATCTCTTGGAACTTTTATACTTGAATCTTTTGGTAGAACCTGTGCAAAAACTTCCTTTCCTTCGATATCCTTCGTTTTAATCTTGCTTATAACTCCCGCAGAATAAAGCATTTGATCCGCATCTGCTTTCTTAAGAGTATCATGTCCAAGCAGATAAGCTCCAGTAATAGAATCGTCTAATGTTCCTACAAGATTCATGTTATTCTTCAAGGAGATTATATTATTGTTTACATTGAGAAGAATCATTGCCTCAGACCTTGCTTCCTCTGTTTGCGGACTGTGAATGTTCATCTCATCTCCGTCGAAGTCAGCGTTATATGGGAATGCCACCGCAGGATTTAATCTGAATGTTCTACCAGGCAATACCCTTACATAATGTGCCATAAGGCTCTGCTTGTGCAGGCTAGGGTGTCTATTGAATAATACAATATCTCCATCTCTTATATGTCTCTCAATCTTATACCCTGGAGTTATTTCTGTGCATAATGCTTCCTTCAACTCTTCAGTTATTCTCTTCTTCTTTCCATCAGGCCTTATAACATAGTTGGCTCCAGGATATTTATCTCCCCGTTTTATCAACTCTTTCATGGATTCAAGATTTATGCTTGTTACAGTTTCAGCAAAGGTTATTATCCTTGCAATTTCAAAAGGCACTCCAACTTCATTTACTTTTATGAATGGATCCGGACTTATAACTGTCCTTGCAGAATAATTAACTCTCTTTCCAGCAAGATTATGTCTTATTCTCCCCTCTTTTCCTTTTATTCTTTCAGTAATAGTTTTTAGTGGCTGTCCAGATCTATGTCTCGCAGGAGGTATTCTACTTATATTATTATCGAAGAAAGTTGTTACATGGTACTGCAATAAGTCCCATAAATCTTCAATGATAACTTCAGGAGCTCCAGCATTCAAATTCTCCCATAATCTTTGATTTGCTCTTATTATATCGCTTAACTTATGAGTTAAATCGTCTTCACTTCTTTCTCCAGTATCAAGAGTTATTGAAGGTCTAACTGTTACACTAGGTACAAGAAGTAGAGAAAGAACAGCCCATTCAGGTTTGCATGTCTTTGCATTTATTCCTATTTTTTTTAACTCATCGTCTTTAATAAGCAAAAGTCTCTCCCTTATTTCTATAGGGCTTAATCTCTTCTTTCCAATCATAAAAGTGCTAGGCTTCTCAAGCTTAACTCTTTCAACAGGATGATTGCAGTGAGGACATTTCTTTACATCTCTAGCCTTTTTAGCTCTTTCAGCAGGATTGTAATTCTTCTGTTTCTCATCACTCAAAAGAAGTTTTCCGCAATATGGACAGAATGTTCTCAAGCAAAGTTCAATTAAAGGAGTATATTTTATGTGAAGAACAGGCCTCGCAAGTTCTATGCTTCCAGGGTGTCCAGGACATTCTTTGAATCTCTGACCACATGTTCTACATCTTACTCCAGGATCTATTGCGCCTAATCTCAAATCCATAAGTCCTCCGTCAACTGGGAATCCGTCTATATCATATAATTCTGGAGTAACTATCTTTGCAGTGCTCAATTTTTTTATCTGCTCAGGGCTAAGCAAACTGAATCTCAACGCACTTACTCTCTTCCTTGATATTTCTTGTTTCATTTTATTGCTCGTATTTGTCTTTTAGTTCAAATGATGTATTTATTCCAAGCCCAAGAAGCTCTTCATAAAGCAACTTAAAGGCGTATGAAATTTCTATTGGTTCTGCATCAGGACTTCCGCTTATAGGACATACTATTTTATTTCTTAGTACATCTTCATATCCCACATCCCCAGCATCTTTTGAGACATAAATTATTGTTTTATCTGAATCATATCTTTCCTTCAAAAGCAAAGATGCTCCATGTCCTGCAAGTGCCTGTTGCTCCATCTCTCCAAGCCTCAATGCTCCCCCTCTTGCCCTTCCTTCAATTGGCTGTCTTGTAAGCAAAGCAACTTTTCCTGAAGCTCTTGCATGTATCTTGTTCTTTACCATGTATTTCAATTTCAAGTAATACATATTTCCAATGTAAATTTTCATCTTCATCTTCTTTCCAGTAATTCCGTTGTACATTGTTTCCTTTCCATCATATCTGAAGCCCATTTCCTTTATTGCTTTTTCAAGATCTTCTACTTCGCTTCCTGTAAAGCTGGTTCCGTCAATAATATTTCCTTTACTTGCACCAACTTTTCCTGCAAGCAGTTCTATCAAATATCCTACAGTCATTCTGCTAGGAATACCGTGAGGATTAAACATCAAATCTGGGACTACTCCTTTTCTTGTGAATGGTATGTCTGATGTTTCTGCAATAAGTCCAACAACTCCTTTCTGTCCGTGTGGTGTTGAGAATTTATCTCCTGGCTCAGGCAATCTCAAATCTCTTGTTCTTACTTGAGCAATTTTATTTCCTTCCTGATCTGCTGTGATAAATACTGCATCAACTGTTCCTCTCTCTTCTTGTCTTATAGCTGAGCTCGCTTCCTTCTTCGCTTGAATACTTATGTCCTTCGCCTCGCTAAGGAATTTAGGAGGAGTCACCTTTCCAATTATAACATCTCCCTCGCCCATATCTGCTTCAGGATATGAAACCCCATCATCTTCCAAAAATCTATAAGCATTTTCAGTTCTGTATCCTGCAGTATCTTTTTCAGGAATAACTATCTCATCTCTTAATCCTCCAGCATATTGTAGTTCGGTTGCAGAATAAGGTCTGAAGTAAGTAGAACGGCCCATTCCTCTGTCTACACTAAATTTACTCAGTACAACTGCGTCCTGCATATTATATCCTTCAAATGGCATTATGGCAACAACAATGTTTTGTCCAGCAGGATATACTTCAAGAGTATCATAAATGAAGCTTCTTACAATAGGTTTCTGCGGATAATGAAGTATAGATACATCAGTGTCTAATCTTACAAGATAATTACTTGCATAAATTCCAAGACTCTGCTTAAGTGTCTTGCTTCCCCTGTTCAATCTAGAAGATTGGTCATGATTTCCAAATGGAACCAGGCTTGTGATTAATCCAAATAGGTCTATTGGGTGTATTTCTAGATGTGTGTGCTCGTTAGTTATTTCATCTTCACTTAATGCAGTTAACGCATTTTCCTCTTCAGCAGCGTCCACATATTCAATTATACCTTCTTTTACTAAATCAATCCATTTTATCTTATCATTTTCAAGTAGGACAAGATGCTCATCTTTGAGTTTACTTGCACCATTCTCAACAATTACAACAGGCCTCAAAACTCTCCCTATTTCAGTAGATATTGCAACATGTTCAAATAATGGGTCATTCCTTACACTCATCAATCCAGGCAATTCTCTTCTTCTTCTAGCTACTCTGACTTTCGTGGCAAAATCTGAAACATTCTCAACAAGCCCTATAAATCTCCCATTGAAGAAGACATCTTTTCCAGATTCCTTATTTAGACCAAATTCATAAAATCTTTTTAGTGTAGCAACCTCATCAAATTGTATAACTGTAGATATTTTGCTCATAATAGCGAGGTTCTTTCTAAGTCCTATCTCAGTGCCCTCAGGAGTTTCGGTAGGGCAGAATCTTCCATAATGTGTTGGGTGAAGTGTTCTTGCCATAAAATTCTCCTGCTCTCCTGGAAGCATACTTGCAACTCTTTGCAATTGAGATAAAGTATCCAAATAATTTGTCTTCTGCATGTTTTGTGTGACTCCAGATCTTTCTCCAATCCAGCTTCCTGTTGCAATTGCACTTTCAATCCTATGAGTAAACAATGTAGATTTCGCTATAGTCTTTAATGAATAGAATTTTTTCCTCTTTGAAATCTTCTGCAAAGAATATTGAATATCTCTAACTAGAATACCAAGATTAACCCTGAACAAATCAGAAAGTAAGTCTCCAGATAATTTGACCCTCTTATTTGCATAATGGTCTTTATCTGTTCTTATTTCCTCATTTTCTTTTGATCTTAAATAAAGTCTTATTAATCTGCATAATGTTTGTGCTTTTTCATTTCTTGCATTCTTATCACTTCCTATATGTGGCAATAAGAATGAATCTATTCTTTCTTTTATTCTGTCTATTATTTCTTTCTTCGTTCCTTGTATTCCAGCTCTTTCTGCAATGAACATTAAAGCATCGTCAGTGCTTTGAATATTTGCATATTCATACATATTAACTATAAGGGAATCAGTCTCATGGTCTATAAACTTTGCAATGTCCATTTCTTTTATCATTCCGAGGGATTTTAATAAAGGAATCAGAGGAATATTTTTTAATCTGCTAAACGTCAATTCAAGTATTCCATCGTTTGTCTCACTTATCGTAGTAGGTATTCTATAGGCGCCTCTTTGAGAGAACAATCTTAATGTTAATCCTTGTCTTCCCTCCTCTATGAAAGGCTGGTTAGCGGCAAGATCTTCTGACATGACCATTATTCTTTCATTTCCATTAACTATAAAGTATCCCCCAGGATCGAGTTTATCCATATAATTTTCTATCAATTCCTCTTTGCTCATAACTGCAATAGAGCATACACTACTCTTAACCATTATAGGCATTCTTCCAATTTCTACTTCTGCACTATCAGTTTGTCCAGCATATTTTACAGTTAGTTCAACAAAAACCGGAGCAGAATAAGTCAGATTTCTTAATCTAGCAATTCCAGGAGATACGAGGCTACTACTCCCATCTGCTTCAATTATGTTTGGCTTTCCAACCCTCGCCTTTCCAAGCTTTATTTCAACTTCTTCATTCGAAAGATTATTATTAAGGTCGTTGACAATTTCCTGTAATCTATGATTTATAAAATCATTAAAAGAAAGAATATTGGACTCAACTAGGGAGTGCTGTTCAAGGTACTTTTTTATTATGATATCTCTCTTACTTTTTACCATTATGCTACAACCCTATAATAAATATGGGTTTCTCCCTCCTCTTTCCTTTCTATTTTAAGAACATCTCCAGGATTACACCCTTCAGGTACAACCGGATCAGCATTTTTTATCTTTGGTAATTGCGACAGAGAAACATTATATTTTTCAAGTAATTGCTTCACCTCATCACTTTTCAATTTTGTATGTCTGGGTTTTAAGATATGCATGGCTCTAGCTCTATTTGGATGAATAGAATTAAAGAAGATTATAAAATTGGCTTTTTAAATGTTTCGTAAAAATGAGCCAGTAACAACTCCATGAAATCGAGCTATTCAGTCCTACTAATTCCTATTCAAGAGCATAACCAGTATATAAAGATTGTTGTAAAAAGGAATTTTTTCAAATCCCACAAAATAAAATAGTGGTCCCGACGGGATTCCTGAAGCTTCGCGAGAAGCGAGGGGACAGAGATTCGAAGAATTCTCTGGATGTTCAAATCCCACAAAATAAAATAGTGGTCCCGACGGGATT
>JBBSYL010000035.1:0-4133 GCA_038045265.1 Nanobdellota archaeon
CGAATTGGAACTATACTTTATCTAAAATTTAAGACTTTATTTTTAGGTTCTCCCTTAGATGGAGCATCGTGCGTATTTTCAGTATTTTCTCCCCTTACTAAAACTTGCTTTTTCATTTTATTTTTCTGTGGCTAGAGCTATTTAAATATTTAGTTAGTATGAAATTTAGCTAGTCACTCCGATTTATAGAGAATTGCATTATCTATTAACTGATGATGGTTGATAATCTTCTATGACTGCGTTTGGATGATATTGTTTAATTGTTTCGATTAATCTGCTTGCAGGCACTCTTTGAGAGCAACGGTCAGGATTGGATGTGAATCTTGCACTTTTTTCAACAAAGTAATTTAGCGCTCTTCTTGTACCTTGAGGAACTGGTTTTCCCTTATAATCTCGTCCTGAAAGAAATTCTTTAATAGAACTGAGAGCACTGATAGGGAATACAAACAATCCCTTGGCTCTGCCTTCAAGAACCATCCTCACTCTTTCTCCTAGTTTTGGATGAATAATAACTGAATCGTATAGCAGATTTCCATCATTATCTCTAGATTTTGGAAGTATTGAATTAGATTTCTTTGCAGACATCCTGAATTGCTGATTTATTCTTTTAAAAGGATTATTGTGCTTTAGTTAGTGTGAAACTCTACGATGTCTTTGTCCTTGCAGACATGGGATAAGCCGACTTTCTGGTTTGGGAATTTTGAAGAAGGGCCAGTCACACGAGTTTCTTTGACTTTATTTGAAAATCCTTTTAGAATTGATTCTGCGACGTCTTTTATTGTCGAGTTGATTGGAAGAACGATGGGAATCTTAGACACTTGTTTTCCTGGTTCTTTTGTATAAATTCTTATTACATTCATTTTGCTTATTATTAAGTCCTTCAATTCTTGTAAATTATATCCTGAAATTGAGGAAATTAGTATTCCTGAAATTCTTTTTGCTTTTATAGTTGCTTCTAATTTTCTTAATTCATTATCCGATAAATTGTCTGCTTTAGTTATAACTATTAATTTTTCTCCGTATGCTTTAGATAAATGAGAATTTATTTTTTCTATGTCTTCTATTTTTTCTACAATTAGAAGCAATAAGTCAGCAGTATTTACTAGACTTTGGTCGAAAAATTCAGAACTTAAAGCTGGAAGGTCAATTATTTGTGCATGAACTCCTTGATGAATAAGCATTCCGACTATTGGGTAAGTGGTTGTAAATGGAACATTGGAGATTGAAGGATTTGCATTTGTAAGTGCTTTTAGCAATGAGGATTTACCTGAATTGGGGAGACCTATAAGTGCAACTTGGAAGCCTTCCTTTTTTATTGTTTTTACGGAAGATTTTCCTGATTTTTTCTGTTTTTCCTGAGAAGCTTTAAGCTTTTTTAGTCTGCCCCTTAATAATGCAAGAAGATTTTCAGTGCCTTTATGCTTCTTTGAAGTTTTAATCATCTCTTCTGTAGCTAAGATTTTTTCTTCTGTTGTTTTTGCAGAATAATATTTTTTTTCTGCTTCTGCAAAATCCGGACCTTGATTTGTTGGCATTATATTTGATGAATTGAGAAGGTTAAAAGGTTTATGTAAGGAAGAATTTATTAATCAACTTTAAGACAGGTTTTTAATGAATATTCAATTTTCAACAAACCATGATGGGGATTTGATAGTAAATAATGATAATACATTATGGAATTGGGGGTATAATGCAAATCTTAAGAGTCCTCTTTTTCTTTGGCTTTGCTCTAAACAGATAGGTCTGGGTAATTTGTTTGCTGATGTAAAAGGGCGTAGAAGAAAATGTGAAATTTCAAGAGAATCTAGAGAAGAGGCAGGGAGTGCTATTGAATTGTTTCGTTTGCTTCCTTTAATAGGGGAGGAGTTTGATTTAGAAACAGATACAAGAGGATTAGCTTATTTTACTGATGGTTCTAATAAGGTACGTTATCAATGTCTTCTTAGGGAAGGAAAAGTGCATTATGTTCATAATACTATGGAGGAAATAAAGAGGGAAATTGATTCAAGAGAGTGTTTTACACTTGGCGCAAAAGATATTAAACCCTTTGTTGATGCATATATTAAATTCTTTTCTAAAACGCCTACACTAGGAATATATCAGGAAGAATTGCCAGCCATTGCTTCTTTATTGGGAAGATTGTGATAAGATTTATTAATCAACCTATTTTAAGAGAGGGAATGAAGTTTTTAAGAAGGAAATTAAAAAATGGAATGACGATTGTAATGGAGAAGAGAGAAAGCAACGTAGTTAGTGTTGGCATATCCAATCCCTACGGTGGAGGATATGATGATTATAAAGTTAAAGGAATTGCACATTTCATAGAGCATTTGCTTTTTACAGGAACTAAAACTAGAACACATGAAGACATAAGCAGAGAAATTGAGAAGAGGGGAGGCATATTGAATGCAGGAACTTATAATGAATTAACTATATATCAGTTTAAGCTTCCTTCAGAACATCTATTTATTGGTTTAGATATATTAACTGATATGCTGAAAAATTCTATTTTCGAAAAAGGCAAGTTTGAGAAAGAGAAGAGAGTCATATTTGAGGAAATAAAGATGAATCATGATGTTCCTACAAGACATATTTGGAAATTGATCGAGACTAACTTATTTGAAGGGCCTTTCGGAGACTCTAATCTTGGAACTTTTGAAACTTTGTCTGCGATGAAAAGAGATTTTGTTAAAGAGTATTTTGAGGAAATGTATAATCCTGGCAATTTTATTGTTTCAATAGTTGGAAATGCGAACTTTAATGAGGTTTGCGATTATTTTGAGGAAAACTTCAAACCTGGGAACAAAAGAATTGCTGAGCCCAAGGTAATCAGAATAAATAAGGAAAGTGTTGAAGAAAGGGAGGGAATTGATCAAGCACATTTTATTTTTGCAGTACATTGTCCAAGTCCTAGAAGCAGAGAATTCTTGGCTCTCCAAATATTGGATGCATATCTTGGAAGGGGGATGAGCTCAAGGTTATTTTTAGAAATAAGAGAAAAGAGAGGATTAGCTTATGCTGTTCAAAGTGCGATAGATTCAGAGAGGAATGGGCCATATTATGCAATTTATGTTGGAACAACTAAGGATAAAGTCGAGGAAGTTAAAGAGGTTATATTGGATGAATTCAAAAAAATTAAATTAGAAATGGATGAAAAAGATTTAGAAGAAGCTAAGGAGATGCTTATTGGTTTGAGAGACGTAGAATCGGAGGAGAGCAATAATACCATGATTGAGCTGGTATTTGAAGAGTTATTGGGCAATGCAGAAAGCTATTATGAATTTGAGGAAAAAGTTAGAGGGATTAAATTGGAAGAGGTAAAAGAATTGGCTGAAAAACTGATAAAAAATTACAGCACCGCCTCTGTTGTGCCTAAGTAAATTTTATGTGATTTGCACTACAATTAAGCATTTAAGTAGAAGATAATATCAGTTTTCATGGTAAGAGCATTTATTGCAGTTGTGTTTGGAGATGAAGTAATAAAAGAAATAGCAAGGATTCAAGAGATACTTTCAGGGCATAAGTTTCTTGGAAAGATGAGCGAATTGGAAAATTTGCATGTTACTCTTAAGTTTCTTGGTGAGATCGATGATGAAAAACTAATGAAGGTAAGAGAGAAACTTAAGGAAGTGAAAATGGAAGAGTTTGAAGCGCATCTTGATTCTATTGGAACTTTCAATTATAGGGGAAATCCTAAAATTGTATGGGTTAAAATAGCCGGAAAGGGAATGTTTGAATTGCAGAAACAGGTTGATTGGAAGATGAGAGAAGAGGGTTTTATTATGGAAGAGAGGTTTATGAGCCATTTGACAATTGCTAGAACTAAATATACTTATGACGCGAAAGGATTTATGAAATATGTTTCTGGAATAGGCGTAAGAGATATTAAATTTCCAGTGAGCAAATTTTTGTTGCTTAAATCTGATTTGAAACCTAATGGACCGGTGTATAATGTTATTGAAGAATATGATTTGAGTTAGGATTTATATGTGGAAATAATTATCTGTAATATGACGATTTAATTGATAGTTATGGAAGTTAATTAGAGTAGATATTTACAATTTATTGTCAGAAGGTATGTGGGGAACATAAGTAATCAGGTAAATCTGGCTTTATAGGTTTATTGGTTTATG
>JBBSYL010000036.1:0-57328 GCA_038045265.1 Nanobdellota archaeon
AAATTAGATAATAAATATTATTGATGAGCATTTACTCGGAAAAGCTCATCTACTGCACATAAAGCTAATCTTTATAAACCATTTTATACAACCCCTTAATATGAAAAGATCAAGCAGGCGCTGGAAAAAGAAAGGACAGATGAGATGGAAGTGGCAGAGAAAGAGAATTAAGAAGGAAAAACGTAGAAGAAGAATGCATAGAGCAAGATCCGCCTAAATTTTACTATCTCGTCTTAAATATTTCTATGATTCATGCATCAAATAAAAGCACATTAAAGATTTGTTGCGTAGCACACAAATCTTTATAAAAACATATCTCAAAACATACTTATGAGCCAGAGCGAAATCTGGACAGAGAAATATCGTCCTACAAAATTTGAAGAGGTGGTTGGCCAGTCTGAGATAGTTAAACGTGTAAGTTCTCTTGTACAAGCCCTAAACATTCCACATCTTCTTTTTGCTGGTCCTGCTGGAACTGGAAAGTCAACCCTTGCTCTAGCAATAGTAAAATCTCTGTTTGGTGAAAAATGGAGAGAGAATTACCTAGAACTAAACGCCTCAGATGAAAGAGGAATAGATGTAGTAAGACAAAAAGTAAAGGACTTTGCAAGAACAAAAGCCCTTGAAAACATCCCATTCAAAGTTATTTTCCTAGATGAAGCAGATGCATTAACGAGAGAGGCCCAGCAGGCACTAAGAAGGACAATGGAGAATTTCACAAATACTTGCAGATTCATAATGTCCTGCAATTACTCTTCAAACATCATAGACCCTATACAATCAAGATGTGTTACCTTTAGATTCAAACTTCTTGAAAAGAAAGATATAGCCGAAATAATAAAGAAAATAGCAGATAATGAAAAATTAAGAGTTTCGACAGATGCATTCGAAACAATTTATGAAGCAAGCGAAGGAGATTGCAGACGCGCCATTAACCTATTGCAAGCAACCGCCTCTGTTTCTCCAGACATTACTACTGAAATGGTAAATATGATTGCTTCTTCAGCAAAACCAAAGGGTGTAAGAATAGCTCTTGATTACGCCTTAGCAGGAGATTTCGTAAATGCAAGGGATAAATTGCTTGAAACAATGCTCAAAGACAGCATAGCTGGCACAGATGTAATAAAAATAATTCAAAAAGAGATTTGGAATCTTGAAATAGAACCAGAAATTAAAGTCAAACTTACAGAAAAGACAGGCGAAATAGAATTCAGAATGACAGAAGGTGCAGATGAATTTGTTCAACTTCAATCAATGCTTGCTTCCTTTGTCTTAGCAGGCCAAGGAAAAGCAACTTAAAAATGAACATAAACTTCGTTGAAAAATATAGGGCAAAATCATACATCGACTTTGTAGGGCAGGAAAAAGCAATCCAAGAAATAAAACAATTTCTCTCTGAATTTCCAAAAAAGAAAGGCCTTATCATCCATGGTCCTGCTGGAACTGGAAAAACTTCATTGGTAATTGCGGCGGCTAAAGAAAATCATCTTGATATTCTAGAGTTAAATTCTTCAGATTTAAGAAACAAGCAAAAATTAGAATTAACATTAAAACCCGCAGCACAACAAGCAAGTCTTTTCAAAAAAGGAAAGATAATTTTAATGGATGAAGTTGACGGCGTGACTGGTACAGATATCGGCGGTATTGCTGAATTAGTAAGAGTTCTAGATTTAACAGCGCACCCCATAATAATGACCTGTAATGATGTCTGGCAGACAAAATTGGCGCCAATACGCTCCATGTGCAAAAGAATAGAAATGAAACCATTAACAATTTTAACAATAAAAGACGTTCTACAGAAAATAGCTGAAAAAGAAGGGATAAAAAGAGATTCTCTATTCTACCACCAGCTTGCAATAAAATCGCAGGGAGACTTGCGTGCCGCCCTAAACGATTTGCATTCATACGCACATTTAGAATCCCTCCCAGTAGACACTACTGAAAAAAGAGATGTTGAAGATAACATTTTCAATATATTAAAGCAATTATTCAAAGAAAGAAAAGATTTTCTTAATTTATTTGATTCTACCCGTCTTTCATTAGATGAAGTCCTTCTTTGGATTGAAGAAAATATTCCAAAAGAATATAAGAACGAATCACTTGCAAAAGCATATCATGCATTGGGTAATGCAGATGTCTTCAGAGGTAGAATATACAAGAAACAATCTTGGCGCTTCTTATTATATCAAAATATTTTCCAATCAGCAGGAATAAGTTATTCTAAATCCTCTCCATTGCAGGGGTTCACAAAATATGAGCCTCCAAAAAGAATTTTGAAAATATGGCAGTATAATCAAAAAATGGAAAAAAAGAAAACAATTTCAAAAAAAGTGGCCCATGTTACACATACTTCCTCAAAAAGAATAATGAAAGATTTTCCTCTAATAAAATTAATAATACAAAATTCACTAATTCAAAAACAGCTTCAGTTTAGCGACCAAGAGATGGATTATCTGAAAAATGGTGCTTGAAACTCAATAGTATACGCAAACCACTTTGTTTAAATACTTCTTACAATTATTTATCCCAGATGAAGCTGAAGAATATAAAAACAAGAGATGTGATTAAAATTCTTGAACAAAACGGCTTTAGAATTAACAGGCAGACTGGAACTCATTTGATAATGAGAAAAGATAACATAACCACAGTCGTTCCAACTCATAAGGATAGAATACCAATAGGGACATTAAAAAGCATAGAAAAGCAATCTGGTGTAAACTTTAGAGAAGCATTCTTGTAACCATTACAGGTTTCTCTTTTGACAGCAAAATCTTTTTTTCAGGAGCTTCTTCTAAAAGAAGCATTATTCCTTTCCTCAAATTACCAAGCGCTTCATCAATATTATCTCCAAAATCTGAAACGCCTAGCTCTATGCAGTCAGCTACAAAAACTCTCTTCCCATCCAATTCTTCTTCGTGCAACTCAACTCCAATTGATAATCTCTCTTCCATAGCCAAGTTAAAAACAACTTCTATTTAAAATTAACTATTCAATCTCTCTAACTGCCTTCTCATAAAATTTATTAACTTTATACCAGTTTATAATATTAAAAAAAGCTTTAACATAATCTACTCTCCTATTCTGATAGTTTAAATAATAAGCATGTTCCCAGACATCTAACCCAAGAATTGGAATATCTCCACTCATATAAGGTGAATCTTGATTTGCCGTCGAATATATCTCTAGTTCTCCATTTGAAGTCATAACCAACCACGCCCACCCACTACCAAATCTTGTCAAAGCAGCATTAGCGAACTGTGTCATAAATTCATTATAACTTCCAAATTTTTTTATTATGGCTTTTAATATGCCTCCTTCACACTCCTTCTTTTCAGGCCCCAATATTTCCCAGAACAAAGAATGATTCGCGTGTCCTCCTCCATGATTCCTTACTGTAGCCCTTATCTCTTCTGGAATAGAATTAATATTAATTAATAATTCTTCAATTTTCTTGCCTTGTAAATCCTTATACTTGCTTAATGCTTCATTTAATTTATCAACATATGCCTGATGATGCTTAGTATGGTGTATTTCCATCGTCCTTGAGTCTATTATCGGCTCAAAAGCGTCATAGACATAAGGCAGTGCAGGCAGAGTAAACGTCATCAGTTCTGCAGAATCTAAAATTATATAAACATTTCGTAAGGAAAAGACTAATGATAAATGGATTAATATTTGACTGGGAAACTGGATTAAGAGCACATTATGAGACCGATAGGGAACAAGTGGAAGAAACACTTTTAACTTTAGGAATAAAAAGATATAAATTAGGTTTAATTGCCGAAGGAGTAGATGTATCATGCTTCTCAAAAATGTTAAGAACAAGCAGATTGGGCGGATATTTTGATACAGTGGTACTTTCAAGATCAAAAATGCTAGAAAATTATCGTAATTGCATAGAAAGTATGAAAACTACACCCCAATCTACTTTATTCATAGGTAACACAGAACAATGTACGAGGGCAAAATCTTTTGGAATACAAACTTTTGTATCAAACGGAAAATTAATAGTACCAGACTTAGAAAATCTCACATCACTTTCGCTAGAAGAAATTATGTTAGTAAGCTAATCAGAAGGCAACTTCTTCTTCAACAACTTTCGCCTTTTTGCTATTAGCATGTGAATCTGCCTTTCCATCAACAACTTCCATCTTGCCAAATTTTCCAGGAGTCAGTTGCTTCACTCCATTAAATTCAGAAACATACCCATTAATTATCCTTATCTTATCTCCTACATTAATTTTATCTATATCGTCATTCCACAAGGTGAGTGTTATCTCTCCACTTGAATCAAAAACTACTGCATTACACACTCTCAAATCTTTTCCATACTTATTAAAAGTTCTAATATTATCCTTACTCTTAACCCCAAGTTCAATATCAACTTTGCCCTGACCTGATTGTAAATCCTTAACTTCCATTATTTTAACCGTTTAATTCCTGCTCGATGATTTGCTGGAAAACTGAAAATGGTTGAGCTCCAGAAACACTTACTCCGTTAATGAAGAATCCTGGTGTCCCCTGTACTCCAACAGCACTTCCGTCTTGCATATCACTATTAACCTCATCCAAATACTTGTTAGAATCAAGACATGAATCTATATTATATCCAAGTTCCTTCGCCCATTTCTTCATATTATCTATTGAAAGTGAGGCTTGATTTTCAAACAACTTATCGTGGTATTTGTAATATCCAGAATCTCCTCCAAGTTCATGTACACACTCACTTGCAATAGCCGCAGGAGTTGCCATTGGGTGAAAATCAAGAGGATAATCTCTATAAATTAACTTAACTTTTCCAGTGTCAATATACTGCTCTTTTATCAAAGGCAATGTTTGACTCCAGAATCTCTCACAATAAGGACACTGATAATCTGAAAATTCAATGATTGTGACAGGCGCATCAGGGCTTCCAAGAACAGCATCATCATCTTCACTTACCTCATATCTCTGATTTTCTGCACCTCCAAACCCAGAATCAACAGGAGCAGAACCTGCACTAGCCAAAGGAATAGGATCCGTAATCAGATACTCCCCATCTAATGTAACCAAAACAGGTATATCTTCGCCATTATAACTAACAACTGCATTGTATAAACTTCCTTGTCTTTCAATACTCTTCAGCACTGCTTCTCCCTGACCTTGTGAATTAACAAAATCTACAAGTTTCTGTCCTGCTTCCTGAGAACTCACAGACTCGCCACTTCCTCCAACATTACCGAATATTAAAATCAATAGAATAAATACTGTTAACGTAACAGCATAGGTAGAATAAATATTATTTCTCAAAGAATGTATAAATTTTCCTATAGGAATTTCAATAACGTCGCTTTTATTGGGAGAATCCTTAGACTCCTTTGCCTCTCCTTTTTTAATCATAAAGTTCTATATCCAACCCATTTAAAAATGTTTTGAAAAACATTTTTACTTCTTATAACAACCTTTAATAAATCTCCTGTCCATTATTAGCAATGCCATACGACATCATAATAGGCCGAGACACAACAGACAAAGCAAAATTTGGTGATAGGGGCTTAATTAACCTTGGAAGAGGATATGTAAAAATGGGTCTCAACTCCTCCCTATCTAATAACATAAAGATGGATATTGCAAGAAGTCATGTAATTTTAGTTGCGGGCAAGCGTGGAAGCGGAAAGTGTCTTCATGAAGATACCTTAATAACTCTTGCAGATGGCTCACAAATCCCAATAAAATACTTAGAAAATAATAAAGAAAAAATCATTTCTTTAAATGAACAACTAAAAATTGAACAATCAGAAAAGTCAGACTTCTTCTCAAGAATCACAAATAGATTATTTAAAATAAAATTAAGAAGCGGAAAAGAAATAAAACTCACTCCAGAACATCCCCTACTAACTATAAAGGGTTGGAAAGAAGCGCAATCTCTGACTATTGGAAGCAGGATAGCTACCCCTAGAAAGATTTGTTCTTTCGGAAATAAAGAAATGCCAGAACATGAAATAAAACTATTAGCTTATCTTATTGCAGAAGGGCATACTAAAAAAGTAGTTTTATTTTCAAATTCAGATGAAAAAATAGTTGAAGAGTTTAGAGAGTCTCTAAACAAATTTGATTCAACACTAAAATTAATAAAAGAAAAAGAAAATCATTACAGGATTTCTTCTCCAGAATGGGAAAATAAAGTTTTAGATAAATCAAAAATCCTATTTAATAAAGAAAATAGACGCTTTGATAATGGAAGTAAAATTATATTAGAAAAAAGAAGCATAAGAAAATTAATAGAAAGAGAAGAATTATTTAATTTACTGGCACCTCAAAAATATTTATCTCAGAATATTATGCAATTAAATAAAAAACATCTATCAATATTTTTAAATAGATTATTCAGCTGTGATGGAAGCATATACAAATCAAGTAATTATTGGCAAATATCTTATTCTTCCTCTTCAAATAAAATGATAAGACAAGTTCAAAATCTACTATTGAGATTTGGCATATTATCTAAATTAAGAGATAAAAATATAAACTTAAATGGAAAACAATTCAAAGCGTATGAATTAGTAATTAATTCTCCTAATGCTCTTAAATTTATATACGAAATTGGATTTTTCGGAGTGAAAGAAGAAAAACAGAAAGTAGCAGAAAAAGAAATCTTATCGAAAAATCAAAATCCTAATATTGATACCATACCTCAAGACATTTGGGAATTGTACAAACCAAAGAATTGGACAGAAATAGGCAGACAATTAGGATACTCTCATCCGAAAGCAATGAGGGAAAGAATACATTATTCCCCGTCAAGACAAACCCTTATGCAAATAGCTCAAGTCGAACAAAGCAATCCTTTAATGCTATTAGCACAATCAGATATTTTTTGGGATGAAATTATATCTATAGAACTACTTGAAGGAGAATTCACAGTATATGACATTTGTGTCCCAACTAATCATAATTTTGTTGCTAATGACATAATAGTACATAACAGCTACACACTTGGCGTAATTGCAGAAGAATTATCAAATCTTCCTTCAGAAACTGCAAAAAACATCTCTTCTTTAATATTTGACACAATGGGAATTTTTTGGACAATGAAATATAAAAACCAGAAAGATGCTGAATTGCTCGATGAATGGAATCTTGAATCAAAAGAACTACCAGTAAGAATATTCATCCCATACGGAAAAGCCGAAGATTATCTAAATAAAAGCATCCCATTTGACGAAACCTTTGCCTTGAAAGCATCTGAACTAACTTCTGAAGATTGGATTTCCCTATTTAATCTAAAAATAACAAGCCTTGAAGGAGTATTAATAGAAAATGTTATCAGTAATTTAGCTGGAACAAATTACACCATAAAACAGGTAATTGAACAAATAAGAACAAATCATTCTGCACATGAAGACACCAAAAAAATAGTTTCTGCATTATTTGAGGCAACGCAAACTTGGGGAATATTTTCCCTTGACGAAAATGGAACTGAAATAAACAATCTCGTGTCTGCGGGAGTCACAACAGTCATAGATGTCTCTGTATACAGTTCTGTCTCATCTTTTAATATTAGAGCATTAGTTTTATCATTAATAACAAAAAAATTATTCAAAACACGTATGGATGCAAGAAAAAAAGAGGAATTAATTTCATTGCAGCATGGTCAGGATTATCTGTCTTATTCAACAGAAAGAGAAAACCCCTTGGTTTGGATATTTATAGATGAGGCGCATGAATTTCTTCCAAAAGAAGGAAGCACTCCAGCCACAGAAGCGTTAGTACAATTATTAAGAGAAGGGCGCCAACCGGGAATTTCCTTAGTTCTAGCCACCCAACAACCTGGACAAATTCATCATGACGCAATTTCTCAATCAGATATAGTAATAAGCCATAGAGTTACAAGCAAATCAGACCTGGAAGCATTAAATGCAATAATGCAATCATATGTTTTAGATAGCATTAAACATCAAATGGACGATCTTCCAAGTTTGAAAGGTTCTGCAATAATTCTTGATGACAACTCAGAAAGAATCTACCCAGCAAGAATACGCCCTAGATTCACCTGGCACGGCGGAGAAGCACCAACCGCAGTTAAAGGAGATATTAGTTTGTAACAAATCTTATTGTTTCATATATCCAATCCATTTCTTCCCTATGCTCATTAGTCAACTCATCAAAAATTTTATATTAATTAATAGTAGTTTGAGCACTAATAAAATCTCTTGCCCTGAACTGGGAGCGAACAACAGCCATAACGAGATAGCTAAAATTTCCTTCCCTATCTGGAGTCAAATTTCTTAAATAACTTTCAGATAGCTCAGCAACTCCAGAATATCTTTCAAGATTATCTGTAAGAAGAGATGCCTGCTCAGCCCTAAAAACTTCATCAACTATTCTCCGCAGCATATGTTTATCCATAAAAATTTCTAATAAATCTGCTTTTATACCTTTCTAAAAAATGTTTATTTAATTTTCAGGAAGGGAGTTAACTAACAACTCTCCAGAAACAACAGGCAATCTATTCTGATAACAAGCCACAGAAAACTTATACAATGGACCTCTTTGTTTTAACAATTTAACTCCATAATCAAACTCTCCCGCTTCAGGAGTTTTATGAAATGAAAAATCTGCTCTAAGATAAACTCCGGATTTCAATCCAACTTCATTTCCCATTTTCAAAAGGCGAGAAGAAAACAAAGAAGCAGGAAGCATGAAAGGCATACCCTCCCTATTTACTTCAATTCCAACATCTTCAATCATATTCAATAAAATCTCTTCTTGAGATTTATCAATACAAGCTTTTTCTAATTTTCCAACATCTGGTAAATTTGGATTCAAAAGTTTTTTCTGAGAAAAAGTAGCTAAAGATTTAACCGCTAACTCTGTTCCAGAATATATGTCTGCACGTATAGTTTTATCTCCTCCCTCTACTTCTTGCCCTCCAAATTCAGTTTTAATTTCTCCATGCATATCTGGGTAAACTGGTTGTATAAACCTAAAACTATGATTTGAATAAAGTCCATCTCTTAAAATAGAAGAATTATGTGCGCATTGCTCAGCCATCATTTGCAACATAACCGCAAAGACAGGAGTATCTGCAAATCCTGCTTTTACAGCAATATCTTCTCTTCTATGTATGGGATTTTTATCTCCTATCAAATCTCCAAATGCAGGAAGCATTTCACTTTTTACATTAAATCCATAATTCATATAAATTCCCCAAAAGAAGCAGTTATAAACTTTGCTAATTCAACACTTTCACATCCATTCTATACCTAAACTTCCTCACTCCAATATCTCCCGCTTTCTTAATTCTAACAATTTTAATTCTCTTCCGAGCTTCTTTCGCTCTCTTTTCAATTAATTCTTCCAATGCATGAGCAATAACTTCAACTTCATCATAAAATCCGTAATATTGTATAATTCCATTTTTCTTTATTGCAGAAAAAGCAACATCAAGAAAATCATCTTTTAAATTAGGACGCGCCATCACAATTCTGTCGTACTTTTCATTTATTTCCTTTCCTTTCCCAATAACTCTTCTCACATCTCCTTGAACAATTTCCACTTTCCCAACAAGTTTATTTCTTTTTACATTATCTATTGCGTACTTACTAGCAATCCTATTTAGCTCAACACTTATTACTCTTCCAACTTTAGAATTCTTTCCAATTACAATAGCATAAACTCCAACTCCCCCGAACATTACAAGTATATTTTCTCCTTTTTTGCACATTTTAGAAATCTCTTTCCTTTCCTCACTTAATCTTGAAGAAAAATAGCAAGTATCGACATTAAATCTAAACTCGCACCCATTTTCTCTATACAGTACTTCCTTAGTATTCTCTCCAAGTATGTATTTGGTCTTATTAGTTCTCAGCCTCCCAGAAAATTTTCCAACTTTTTCAAGAACTGTCTTAACACTCTTATTGGTCTTTAGAATTCCCTCTGCAAATTTTCTCTTTTCTCCTCTTTTAACATCTTTTCCGTACTTTACTATTGCAACATTTCCCATTATGTCATAACCAGCAGAAACTTTCACGGCTTCTGTGGCGCCGGAAATCTCTAATTTGCATGTGTTTGCCATGTTTATTCCATCTCCAAAAACTTATTTATATAATATGTTATTTTTTCTTTCATAGTTACATTAATAGAAACCTCTTCACCATAACTTGTCGGCTTCCTCATTAAAATTCCTTCTTTTTTTAATTCTTTCGCCATATCCTTAACTCTTCCTCTAATATCTACAGGAAACCCTTTTGGTAAATTATCAATAGATGTATGGCTATGTTCAAACTTGCCCATACGAGTAAGCTTATGCAAAATCTTCCCTTTTATTTGTTCATCACTCCATTTTGTCATTTTAGTAAAGTCTATATAAACATACTTTGAACAGTAAGGTTTAAATACTTTTCTAAATAAAACTTTTTATGGAAAAATCGTTATTAATAAAGTTCATAGGAGACAATCCCGTATTCAGAATAGTAGACTTTCTAATAGACAACAAAGGAATAGATTTAACAAAAAAAGAAATAATTGAAGGAGCGGAAATCTCAAGAGCCTCCTTGTTTAAAGTATGGAAACAGCTTGAAGAACAAGACATCGTCAGTATAACAAGAAAATTTGGGAAAACAAAATTATATACTTTAAATTCAAAAAACAAATTAGTTAAAAAGCTTCTTGAATTAGAAAGCATAATGATAGAAAAATCTTTGGATAACCATAGTAAAAATAAATTGGTTGAGATAACTAATTAGTTATTTTCCAAACACTAAGTTTATAATATTCTATTATCTAACTATTAAATGAAAAAGAGCTTTTCCATTATAAGTATATTTTTCCTATTTTCAATATTTCTAATCAACATCACTTCAGCCCAATTATTTCCAGGATTTTATTATACTCCTTCTGACTTACTTTATTCAGACTGGTTCATAATGCTTATAATCTTCCTTCTTTTTTATTTCCTTATAATAGGAGTATTAAAGAGAACAAATATTCCAAAATCCTCTTTAATGATTATTTCCGCAGTCGTCGCTCTGATGATAGCAATCTCTCTTCAAAGAAGAGTTATCAACTTTTATGGATTAGAACAAGAAATAGGAAATCTTCTCGTCCTCCTTGCAGCCCTGATAGTAATAGGATTTTTCATAAACAAGTTCTGGAAAGGTGCAGGATTCATAGGGGTGTCAATAATGCTTCTCCTTCTCTGGCTTGTAAATTATTTCTATGATTTTTATTATATCCTACCTTATGGATTTTCCAGCTCGGCAATGCTTGAATTTTATGATTTCTTTTCCTCTTTGAATATGCTTGGGGCGATCTTGGTTCTTTTAGTCATTTCAATTATACTAAAACTAAGTAATGACAAGAAAATAAATCTTGCAAGTTACTAAGAATAAAATTAAGAAAAGTTTATAAATAAGAAAAGGGAGATATACGCATGAATAACAAGAGAGGGCAGTTTAATGCAATGAGCATTTTCTCTATAATTCTAGGCTTATTACTTGTTCTCGCAGGGATAGCTTCAATAAGCATTGATTTTTCAAGTTATGTAGAGAATGAAATAGGTTTTGAAATTACAGAGAGAATAACAAGTTGGGCCGTAGTTTTGGTAGGAGTTTTAATACTTTTTACTCCTATAACAAGACCAGCCGTTGAAGGGGTAGCCTCTCAGAGAGTTGGATTTGCATTGATAAGAAGATGGCTCTTTGGACTGGTAACTTTGTTAATAGGACTTACAGGTATGTTTGCTCCAATGCTTGATTGGCCTATATTAAAAAACATCGCTTTAGGAACTTGGTCTGGAGGAATAGTTTTGATATTATTTGGCGTAGTATACTTTTTCGCGGCGTTCGGTTCAACGAGAAACATGAGAGTAAGTACATATTAACCTTATATTTTTAAACTTCCCAATTCTAATTATTAAATGAAAAAGGGCACATTTATTTTATCAGTTTTATTCTTAATAGCTTCTTTGATCTTATCAGTATCGGCACAAGACCTATCTGGCATCGAAGACAAACTAGACACAATTCCAAAAGATTCAGACACATTAAAACAATCTTCATCCGATTTTCTAAAACAAAGATGGAAAGAATCTCTTCAAGATACCTCGACATTTGGTCCAGTAATAAAGGGCTATGAAAAAATTTCTCCCTATACAGACCCAGTATTTAGATATGTTTTAGGTATGGCTCCAGAACTTACTTGGAAATTCATACTTAATCTATTTATTTGGATAACTGCATTTATTTACATTTTTAGATTCACAAATATATTCTCTATTTATTACCAGCCACTAAAATACATAATCTCAATAGGAATAATAGTTGTTCTTTCCATATTTCAATTTACATCCAGCATAGCAAATGGAATAATTTCATTTCTAAGCGCATTTGACACTTGGTACAAACAATTAGTAGGAATCCTTCTCGCATTTGTTCTTCTTTCTATTCTAATGAAAATTTCAAAATACATAGAGATAATGGCTAAAAAGCTAAAGGAAAAGAAAGAAATTAGTGAAATGAAAAGTGAAGTAAAGGACCTTGAAGGTGAAGCTAAAAAAATCGATGAAATGGAAGATAAAGTAACTAGAATAGTCAGGGATGAGCTTAGAAAGAAAGATGAAAGAGAAAAAACAGAAGCCAGAGAGAAAAGACAATTAGAAGAAATGGATGAAAAAGTAGCCAGAATGGAAGAAGAGATTAGAAGAAGCGAGGAAGCAAAGGGAACTAAAAAATCTAGACAGCCAGAAAAAGAAAAACTAATTTCTGGAGCAGGCCTACCAGACCCTAAAACTCTTCGTCCATAAGCAAGTAAAAGCTCACGAAAACACCGAGAAAGATTTATATACATAATTTCTTTATAAGCGTGAGAGGAAAAGAGGATAAAATGAAATCTATAGGATATGCAGTCTCAATAGTGGGCATTCTTGTCCTAATTCTTGGATTTGATCCAGTAAGGAAGGCTCTCAAAATTACATTGCCTTCAGGATTTAATGTGCTATACATAACAATTGTAGGAATAATAATTGTAGTTATAGGTGCATTCCTTGTTATAAAATCAGACCCATCAAGGGGCGGAGAAGTTCCTATTTATCACGGGAACAAGATTGTAGGCTATAGAAGAGTTTGACTTTTAGTTTTCCTTACTATTTCCTTTTGATAATTTTTTGAAACCTATCAGCAATCTGATGTTGTGCATCAATAAAATCCGCTTGGTTTTTAGTCCAAACTTTATCAGCATTCTTTTTTATGTAATCAACCCAAAAATCAATAAATTTCAACCTGTCTTCAAAATTCCTTCTCTTAAACTCTTTCATATCTCTTAAATCAACCTTTACATCTTTAGCTTCCATTATTCAACCACCTCATTTTATCTTTAACTCCCAGCTTGTTCATGAATAAAAGAAGTTCATCCTTATTAAGTCTATCCTTAAATAATCTGTAAAGATGTCTTGCATCCTCTATATCTTTGTCTGAACTCAACTCCTCATCCGTACCATCAGCCGCCAAAAATAATTTATAGGCAATTTGTAACTCTAAAGGAGATATAAATAGTTCATTATCTCCAAAAATAACCTTTACTTTATGCTCAAACGAATACATATCAAGTTCCCTTTTTATCATTTTCAGCTCTATGTTTGGGGTTGGATAACCTCTTTCAAAAAATCTAATCCCAAAATAATCCATAGATTCATATGCTTCTTTAATTATCATGGAATTTGCACATTCATATCCCTTGCTTATCAATTCATTAAATAATTTACTAAAATCCTCAAATTCCATCTTTGGAACGAGAAAATCTATATCTTCGCTTGATCTGCTTCTGCCCAATAATATTGAAGGATATCCTGAAACTATTACATATCCTCTATATTTTTTAAGTACCTCTGTAAAATTAATAGTGAATCTATCAAGTTCATTAATAACTTTCTCATTAAATATTATTTCCTTTTTCTCAACAACATATTCCATCACCATTCATAATAATCAAACTATAAAAACTCGAGTTACAATTTATCAATGATTAAAACAAAGTCTTCTGCGCACTCTGCTTCTTAACTTCTTTCAATGAAGCAAGCTGTTTTTCAACTCTTTCCATATTAAATTCATGCCTTTCAACAAGTATTTCCTTGATTTTCTTCTCATCGATTTTAGGGAATTCTATTTTAACTTTTTTTACATTGGGCTTCTTAAATATTTCAAAAACCTCTTTCCAATTGAAATCCAATTTTCCCTGTTCTTCAAGTTCTGAAAATATCTTCACAGGATACTTCTTCTCCTTAACCAATGTCAATGCCTTTTTAGGGCCTATACCTCTTACACCTTTAGGATTGAAATCAGTACCAACAAGAATTGCGAGAGAGATAAACTGATCCGAATCTACATCTAAAACATTAAGCAATTTCTCATATTCTATAATCTCAGGAGAAATATATATCTCCCCTGCTCTTGTCTTTCTCTTTCTTGCTAAAGTCAAATTCTGTATCAATCTATCTCCTCCAACTGCAAGCGCATCATAATCCTGAGAAGCAACCGCCCATGCCTCCCCGCTCTTTACAAGATCCGCACACTGCATTTCTCCCTCTCCAGGAGCCTGCACAACAGCAATTCCCATCGCCCCGAGTAACTCTTTACTTTCTTTTATCATTTCTTCATTTAATCTAATAAATCCTCTAGAATACTTATACATCGCATCCATATCTTCTTCTTCAACAGCCCTATCATACTTCTCTTTCATTTCCTGTCTTGCATTATTTCTAATTTCATGCGTCTTTCCTTTCAACTCATGATATTCACCATCAAAAACATAAATTAATTTCGTCCCCTCTCTAAGCAGGGCAACATTTCTATAAAACAATCCAGACAAATGGCTAGTAATTCTCTTTTTAGAATCCATTAATGGTGTACCATCTGCTTGTCTTATTGAAGATAAAAATTGGTAAATCGCATTAAACGCATCAACTGCAATCACCCTTCCTTTCAACTCTTCAATATTTAACTCTCTCCTAGGAACTATATCCCCTATTTGTAATCCCATCCATAAAAATAAAAAACCAAAGTTAAATAGTTATCTAACGCTTATAGCTTCTCTCATTTTAGCGAACATGCTTTTCGCCTCTCCCTGACTTAGTGGCTTTTCATTTCTCGCAGGTCTGCTATCAGAAATAACTGGCAAATTGGGTCCCTGATAAGGAGAATCAAGAATAATTTTGGCGTTATCCTTCCCATCCCCATATTCTGCAATATATCCAGATTCTCCTTTTCCAACACTTTCTCCTAAAAGGTCTTTAACGGCTCCCAATCTCCTAAATAATCCTCCTCTGAAATCAAATTCATCCCTATAGTCTAAACTTACAATGTCCTGCCATTCAGCCAGAACAAGATTTTCATCTAAAGTACCCTTATTTCCAACACATAGCCTAAAATTATATACTACTCTCTGTTCCGCCGCTCCCCTCGCCACATCAAAACAACCATTAACAAACAACGTATCTACCCTAGGTCTATAATGCCTATCATGCCATTCTCTTCTTAATTCAGCAACAATAATTCTAGCAAAATCAGTAAGAGTTGTTCTTTCATAAGAATATTTTTTCATATTAATTATTACAAAAAACACTTTAAAAACCTTTCTATTTGTTACCACATTAAAGTAACATATTTACCACATAATTAAGACAGATACCTTATAAAACTTTCAATCCCTCAAAATTCCATGAAATCAATTAATGGCTTCATCACAGATATAGATTACTCTGCAGAAGAAGACGGAACAAAAGTTTATATCTATGGAAAGCTAGAAAATGGAGAAAGCTTTGTCTCAATCCATTCCTTAACGCCTTATTTTTTCATTAAAGAATCAGATTACAACAAAAACAAAAAATTATTTCAGAAATTCAATATAGAAAAAACAAAATTAACAAACTTCAAAGGAGAAAAAATCACGAAAGTTTCTCATAAGATCCATACTGAATTAAACAAATTGCATCATGTAATTCATAAAAAAATGGAGACTTATGAAGCAGATGTAAAACCTTCAAATAGATTCATAATAGATAATAATCTTTCAGGGAGTATAAGCATTTCAGGAGATTATCAATCATCAGAAAGAGTAAATAGAATATATGTTAATCAAACTATAAAACCTTCAAGCCAAAGAATAGATCTTAAAGTGGTTTCAATAGATACAGAATCAGACAAACAAGGAAATTTATACTGTATAGGCCTTTATTCCAGCAACTACAAAAAATGTTTTATTGTTTCAGATAAAAAACTTAACAATGCGACACCTTGCAAAACAGAAGAAGAATGCTTGGAAAAATTTAGAGAAGAGTTAATAAAATTAGACCCAGATGTCTTAACGGGTTGGAATTTCATTGACTTTGATCTTGTCTTTCTTCAAGATCTATTCAAAAAACATAAAATAAAATTTGATATTGGCAGAAATAACGATAATTTAAGATTAAGAATTGAGGGCAATTTTTTCCGCTCATCATCTGCCTCAATTACAGGAAGACAAGTTTTAGATGGTTTAAATCTTATTAAAGATCCTTTCATTCAAGAGGCACCATTAATAAGAAATGCCAATTTCGAATCATATACATTAGAAGATGTTTCAAGAGCTATACTAAACAAAGGCAAACTGCTTGCAGGAAAAGAAAGGCATAAAGAGATAATTGAATTGTATAATAATAATCAACAAAAACTTGTCGATTACAATTTAATGGACTGTCAATTAGTTTATGAAATACTTGATAAAACCAAAATGATAGACCTCTTAACAGAACGCTCAGAACTTACTGGTCTAACATTTGATAGACTTGCAGGAAGTATCGCAGCATTCGATTCTCTCTACCTCAGAGAAGCAAGGTCTAGAAATTTAGTCTCTCCAACAACGGTATTCACGAAAACAGAAGAAAGAATAATTGGAGGTTATGTTTATTCCTCAAATCCGGGAATATACAATAATGTTCTTGTATTTGACTTTAAGTCGCTATATCCAAGCATAATCAAAACTTTCAATATAGATCCGGCGTCGCTTCTAGAAAAGCCTGAGAAAGACAGCATAGAATCGCCGAATAAAGCATATTTTAGAAACTCTCGAGGCATTCTTCCGGAAATAATAGATAAATTGCACCAAGCAAGAGAAAAAGCAAAAAGGGAATCAAGAGATTTAGCAAATTATGCAATAAAAATAACAATGAACTCCTTCTTCGGAGTATTAGCTAGCCCAAACTGCAGATATTATAATTTTAATATGGCAAATTCAATAACTCACTTCGCACAATTTATAATAAAGCTTACAGCAAAGGAGATAGAAAAGCTTGGCTACAAAATAATCTATCAAGACACAGATTCTTGCTTTGTTGAAACAAATCTTGAAAAAAACAAAAATCCCAAAATCTCTGTTGAAATACAAAACCACATAAACGATTTTTACAAAAATTATATAAAAAAAGAATACGGAAGAGAATCTTTTCTAGAGCTTGAATTTAAGAAGCTATATTTAGCACTAATGATTCCAAAGGTAAGAGGAAAAGAAGAAGCTGCTAAAAAACGCTATGCAGGGTTAATTGAAAAAGAAGGAAAAGAAGAACTAGACATAGTAGGTCTAGAAGCAATAAGGGGTGACTGGACGGAGGCGGCACAAGATTTCCAAAAAGAGCTTCTTCTAAAAACATTTCATCACGAATCTGTTGATAAATTCATAAAAGATTTCATAAAAAAAATAAAATCTGGCGAATTGGATAGAAAGTTAGTTTATAGAAAGTCAATAAGAAAAAATCTTGAAGAATATACTAAAACTACTCCTCCGCATGTAAAAGCCGCAAGAAAAATGATTAAACTTGAAGGGAATATTATTGAATATCTAATAACAGATGATGGTCCAGAACCTATTCAAAATCTTAAACATAAAATAGATTACGAGCATTACATAAAAAAGCAAATCGAACCAATAGCAAATCAAATACTCATTCTTCTTGGGAAAGATCTTGGAGATAGCATGAAAAGCCAGAAGCAAGCAAGGCTATTTTTCTAATATGCTCTTCTAAAACTGGGATTATAATTTGGATTAAACTGATTCACAAGTCTTGGCGGCTGACTCCTTTGAATATTAGTCGGAGCATTTACGAGGTTATTTGCAGGTAGACTAACAGGTTTTTGCATCGGCATCTCTTCTACAAATTCTGCAGGCCTTTTTTCTACTTGACCTTCAAGGCGATTCTGCATTTGAACATATTCTTCAAGATCAAAGTTTATCTCCCCTCCAAGACTAGCTACAATATTATATATCAAAACGGCAAGAAAAGCACCAATCAAACCAATTACCGTAACAGAAATAAATATTATTACTGCAAGGATAAAAGCAAGTGCAAATCCAGACATATTAACCATATCTCCAAGCCAGGTTTCTAATCTATTTGAGATAAATACTGCTAAGAAAGCTATAAATCCAATTATCAAACCAGTAAAAGCTCCATAATAGAGTCCAAATAAACTGGCTTTTCCAACATAAATTCTCTTTAAAATTATTCTTTCAACCTCTCCCATTAAACAAATTATCAAACAATATTTATAATACTTTCCTATTCGTATAATTACCATTAAACGTCCTTTTGAACAGAAATTATGTTTAATGTACGGCGCAAAGGGCGCTTCGCGCCCTAATATTATTGTGGCTATTTTCTTTTTGAAAAAACCCGCAAAATAAAACAACAAGCTTAAAACTCCTCCTTTTCATATAAAAAGATGAGATACGAAATGAAACCCTTATTTGAACAAAGAATTAGACAATTATTAAAAGAGGAATCAGACTTTCAAGCATTTTCAGAAATAGTCCATAAATCTCCTTTAAACTTTATACGCTGTAACACTCTAAAAATCTCCCCAAACGATTTAAAAGAAAGACTTGAGAAAAAATGGATAATAAAACAACCATTCGTTGAACATCCAGAAATATTCCTCATAGATCAAAACCTTCTCCCTGGAGAACTGGGAAATTCTATAGAACATGTACTTGGCTATTATTACGTCCAAGAAATAAGCAGTATGATGTCTGTTCTTGCCTTAACTCCAGAACCAGGAGAATTCATTTTAGATTTATGCGCCGCCCCTGGAAGCAAATCAAGTCAAATATCTGCAAAGATGGGAAACTCTGGAACGCTAATAGCCAACGATTTAAAATTAGATAGAATAAGAATTCTTGCCGCGACACTTGAAAGAGCAGGAGTCACAAACTGCGTAATAACAAGAAAAGATGCAGTTGCTCTCTGCTCACATCTAAAAAAAAGCAATTACAAATTTGATCGTATTTTATTAGATGCACCTTGTTCAGGAGAAGGAACTCTCCGCTCTTCACCAAAAACATTCATAACTTGGAACGAAAAAGTAGTAGAAAAAATGTCTAGAATTCAGAAAAAAATTATAGCGAACGCATTAAAATGTCTAAAAAAGGAAGGAGTATTAGTTTACAGCACCTGCACTCATGCTCCAGAAGAAAATGAATCTGTAGTCCAATTTGCATTAAACAATTTCCCTGTAAAAATAGAAACCCTCTCTCTGCCCTTAAAATGCAGGCCAGGAATAGATGAATGGAAAGGTGAGCAATTTAATCCTGAAATAAAAAAAGCCTGTCGCATCTATCCTCAAGACAATGATTCTGAAGGCTTTTTCGTCTGCAAGATGACTTTACTGGAGGAAATAAAAGAATGAAACCAGAAAAAACAATATACGCTGACCAAAAAGAAATTCATGATTTAATTATTGATAAATTAAAACCTTATTTAAAAAATGTAAAAGAGGCATATTTAATAGGAAGTCTATCAGAAGGAAAATTTGGACAATATATAGAAAAATATGAAGGTTTTTACGGAAGCGATATTGATGTTGTAATTATTCCTATTAAAATTTTAAGTGAATGGAAATATGAGGGAGAATTTTACAATTGGCATAAAAGATATAATGCAGGCATAATTAAAATTAAAGACATAGAACATCCCATTAATTTTATGATCCCATTTAATAATAATCTTGATTTATTTTGGCAAAAAGCAAAAGAATTAAAATGGAAGGTAGAAAAACTAAAATGAACATCCATTTCATAAAATCTGGAGAGAAGAGAGAAATAATTGCTCAATTAAACAAACAATTCGGCATTGAAGACCTACCTTATCTTCTTATAGAGTCTGGAAAAGAAAAAATTAGGGCATTTTCAGGCACAATGTCAAAGGAAGAAATTCTTGAATTGAACAAAATGGCAAACATTGAAGCTGTGGGCATTTATCTAATAAAAAAAGAACATGATTTACGTTTAAGTTTTGACGCAACTCAAATCCTCAAAGACCAAATTAAAAAAAAGGTTGTAGAAATAAGTAAAGAACAGTACGAACTCTGGATTCGGGGATATGATCTCCCAATAGCAACAGAAAACGGGGCAGTAGTTATCAAATTCCAAGATTCATTTATAGGTTGTGGGCGATCAAACGGTGAGAGAATAATAAATCATGTTCCAAAGGAAAGAAGACTGAAAATACCTATAAGAGATTAATTTCTCAAATTCTCTCCAAAAAACTTAGACAATTCCACATTTTTAATTATTTTCATCAATAAACCCGATTCCCTTTCAGAAAGCTGTCCCCTTCTTAGGGCCTTGAACGCCATGCTACATTCATAATTATCTCTGTCTTGTAATCCTTTCACTTTCATAACTAAATAACGCCCCTCGCGAAGCTTCCTTTTCATTACAAGAATAGTCCCATCTTCCCATTTGGACAGATACATCATATTAAAAGACATAACCAATACAAATACTTTTCTATAGTCAAAGACATTAAAAATTGAACAAGAAGGTCTTTGACTATTAGCGGAAGACAGAACAAAATAGATTCAAATAATTTTGTCTTCTGCTATATTTCACAGCTTATTTAAACTCTTAATTGCCATATTTTCCATGAATTCAGAAGAAATAAGCAAACTTGAGAAGGCGGGTAAAATAGCTGTAGAAACAATTGCATACGCAAAATCTTTTATAAAACCTGGGATGCTCTTAATAGAAATAGCAGAAAAAATAGAGAAAAAGATAGAAGAGCTTGGAGGGAAACCTGCATTTCCTGTTAATCTGTCCATAAATGAAGTAGCAGCCCATTCAACTCCTCTGCCAGATTCTAAAGAAACTGCTCACGGCCTGTTAAAAGTCGATCTTGGAGTTCATATAGACGGATATGTAGCAGATACAGCATTTTCCCTTGATCTGGACAATTCATCTGAAAACAAGAAGTTAATTTCAGCAACAGAAAATGCATTAAAATCTGCCTGCTCCTTAGTCAATCAAAAATCAAAAATAAGAGAAATAGGAAGCACAATAGAAAAAGAAATAAAATCTCTCGGCTTCCAACCAATAATGAATCTCTCAGGCCACTCCATAGAACCTTATAATTTGCACGCTGGCTTTACAGTCCCAAATTATGACAATTCACAGGAAAAAACTCTTCCTTCTGGAGTTTATGCAATAGAACCATTCGCAACTAACGGCTCTGGAAAGATAAGGGACGGCAAACCTTCTTCAATATACGCAATAACAAAATCTGGAAACGTCAGAGACTCTTTCTCTAGATCTGTTCTTCTTTACATCAGAGAAAATTATTCTACTCTGCCTTTCTGCACTCGCTGGATTTACAAGAAATTCGGTTCAAGATGCATAGTTGCATTACAGCAAATAGAACAAGTAGGATTAATACATCAATATCCCCAATTAATTGAAATAAATAATGGAAAAGTTGCTCAAGCAGAAAACACTGTCATCCTTTTAAAAGATAGAAAAATAATTACAACTGAATAACTTGCTTTGTATGCTCTGCAGAAGTTAAATGCACTGCAAGCATATCCTCTAAATTTCCGCGTATTTTCTTCCCAACTCTCACTTTTCCGCTTCGCCAAACAACTAAAACATCGTCATAAACTGCATTAATTGGTTCTGTAAATTTTCTAAAAATTCCTCTTCTTTCCTGAACTCTGACAAATTCTTCTTCATAGAACGATTCTCCATGATTCTTCAACCATTGCTCTACAAGCCCATTATTACCCACAAAATACAAACCATTATCTCCTTTCTTTTTAGAAACAAGATAAAAAAGATAAGGTAATTTTCTCAATCCAGTCGCATTCTTACCATCGCAAATATGGGTTATGACTATCGGACGACCATCATTAGAAGATAAATGCTCTACAGAAACATTTTTACTCGAATTTGTCCTCCAAGCACTATATACCATAAAAATCTCAAAAATAGATATATTTAAACTTATCCTGAATAAAGCGGTCCAGTAATCATTCCAGTCTTTGCCTGTTTCAAATACAATTCCTCTATCTTCTTATATCTCTTAGCAGTATCAACTGAAACACTCGGCTTAACTCTCATTAGCGCTTCTTCAAAATCTTTCTTTAGCACTTCCTTAGAATTCATATCTCTTCTCAATGCATTCATACTTGCCTCCCTTACTAATGCTTCTATATCTGCTCCTACAAACCCCTCGCTAAGTTTAGTCAATTCTTCTAAATCAACATCTCCCGCTAAAGGCGTATTTTTAGTATGCACTGCAAGAATCTGTCTCCTACTCGCCTCATCAGGAACATCAACCAATATTATTCTATCAAATCTTCCAGGACGCAAAAGTGCAGGGTCAATCATATCTGGTCTATTAGTTGCTCCAATTACAGTTACATCTTTTAAACCTTCAAGCCCATCAATTTCAGCAAGCAACTGATTCAACACTCTTTCACTCACTCTCGCTCCAGTTTCTAATCCTCTTCTTGAAGCAAGTGCATCAATTTCATCAAAAAATATAACACAAGGACTTACCTGTCTTGCTCTTTCAAAAACTTTTCTTACTCCTTCTTCAGATTTTCCAACCCACATGCTCAACAAACTAGGTCCTTTAATATGAATAAAGTTTGCCTCTGATTCCTGCGCAACTGCTTTTGCCAATAATGTTTTTCCCGTCCCAGGAGGACCATAAAGCAATATTCCTTTAGGTGCCCTTATTCCTAATCTTCTAAACGCTTCAGGATTTTTTATTGGCCATTCAACCGCTTCAATCAATTCGCTCTTTGTCCTCTCCAATCCTCCTATCTCCTCCCAGCTTACATTAGGCGCTTCAACATAAACTTCTCTCATAGCGCTAGGCCTTACAACTCTCAGCGATTCTTCAAAGTCTTCTTTAGAAATTATAATTTTCTCAAGAATCTCCGCAGGATACGCTTGATCATCTTCTAATTTCAATTCAGGCAATACTTTTCTAAGGACATTCATCGCAGCCTCTTTAGTCAATGCATTTAAATCTGCCCCTACAAAACCATGAGTTTTAGAAGCTATATCCCACAACCTCACATCCTTGTTCAACGGCATATTTCTTGTGTGAATTTTCAGAATATTATATCTTGCCTTCTTGTCTGGGACAGTTATTTCCAGTTCCCTATCAAATCTTCCAGGTCTTCTCAAAGCAGGATCTATCGAATTAACCCTATTAGTCGCACCAATTACTATAATTCTTCCCCTAGTTTTAAGCCCATCCATCATTGTCAATAACTGACTTACTACTCTTCTCTCAACTTCTCCTTGCACCTCTTCTCTTTTTGGAGCAATCGCGTCAACCTCATCAATAAAAATAATACTTGGAGCATTTTTCTCTGCATCTTCAAATATGTCTCTTATTTTCTTTTCACTTTCTCCATAAAATTTACTCATTATTTCAGGCCCATTGAGAAGAATAAAATGTGCTTCAGATTCGTTTGCCACTGCTTTTGCCAATAATGTTTTTCCGGCTCCAGGAGGGCCATGCAAAAGCACTCCTTTAGGAGGCTCAACTCCAAGTCTGTCAAAAACTTCTGGATGCTTCAAAGGCAACTCAACCATCTCCCTTATTTTCTTAACTTCATCTGTTAATCCTCCAATATCTTCATAATTAACATCAGGTACATTATCCTCGCTTACATCCATCGCCTTTGAATTAACAACTAATTCTGTGTCTTCTGTAATTATACATGCTTGACTTGGCGTGGTTGAAACAACTATAAATTTAATTTGCTGAAACCCAGCAAAACCCATGCTCTGCCCAATAAGATCATTCAAATCTCCCAAGAACATTTCAGGGAATCCATCATTTCCCATTTCTCTCCTTCTTGCATTTCCTCCCGGTGCAATTATGTCTCCTTTACTTACCGGCCTTCCAAGTAAACTATTCTTGAAAACTTCAGGATCTCCCTGTATCATAACTCCTGGTTGTGCGGGAGCAATAGAAACTTTTTTAGCAGGTCTAGCAGGACATTTTGCAATATCGACTAAATCACTTACGCTCGTCCTTGCATTCTTTCTTATTATTCCATCAATTCTTATTATTCTCTCCCCTACATCTGCAGGATATGCTCTATCAACTAAAGCAATAGTCTCCCTTCCTCCTTTTATCATAATTATATCCCCCCTATTCAACCCTAGAGCTTTCATTATCTGCGGATCTATTCTTGCTATTCCTTTTTGAACGTCATCCTGTAACGCTTCAACAACTCTAAGTTTAATTGTCTCCCCTTTCATCTTAAATCCTCCCCACTATCTCTTCCAAATCTTACCTTTAAAGTATCAAAATCATCGAAAAACAATCTAACCATGTCATCCATCTCTTTCTCCACATGTTTTTTTTGGCTGTTCATGAATTCAACTATCTCCTTTGGTATGCTTATTGCATGGCTGTTTCCAACCACTCTAAGTTTAACACAAAATGTCTTGCCTCTAAGGTTTTTAAAATGTTCCAGTTCACTCAAATCAGTCGGATGAATTATACTTTCTCCGCACTCTCCGCATTTCACTGCCCTAAGTTCAAAACCATTTTTCTTCACAAAACCCTTTTTCATTTCAACACCACATTTCCTGCAAACTATTTTATTGTCAAATATATCCATCATTTTCTGTATATACAACTGCGTATACACAAGTATTTAAACCTTTCTTCAATTTGAAGCAATATCCTACATATACATAAACTTTAAAAGTTTCTTATTACTGATTAATTAATGTTCTTTAAAAGAAAATCTGATAAGGGTAAAATAGAATGCATGGAATGCAGTTCAAAAGTAGACAAAAGTTACAGCTTCTGTCCTCATTGTGGATTTTCTCTCAAAGATGAAGAACAGGAATTAAAAGATCTCGGCCTTCTAGGAAATTCAGATGCGTTCAAAGAAGAGAACGTTTTCTCCTCTATGGGAATATCTGAGAAATTTATAAGTTCAATAATGCAAAGCCTCATGAAAAATCTAGACACTCAAGTCAAATCAGACAACACAGAGATTCAAAATTTTCCAAACGGTATTAAAATAAAAATAGGTCTGCCTCAAAAAAAGAAGGAGAACAAAGCACATAAGAGAGAGATTACAGAAGAACAGCTGAACAGAATGTCCAAACTTCCAAGGAAAGAAGCAAAGACAAATCTTAGAAGATTAAGTGATAAAGTGGTCTATGAATTATCAGCTCCAGGCATCCAATCAGTGGAAGATGTATTTGTATCCAAACTTGAATCAGGATATGAAATAAAGGCCTTGGGAAAGACAAAAGTTTACGTAACAAGTCTTCCCGTCTCCCTGCCTTTAAAGAAATATTCTATAACTGATAAAAAGATAATCATGGAATTCGGTCTTCAATAAAAATGATCCCGCCAAGAGTTGAACTTGGGACCTCTGCCTGTCTGAAATCATCTGATTTCTGAGCACACTCAAAAACCAGAGGTTTTTGATGTTATCAGAGCAGCGCTCTAACCAACTGAGCTACGGGATCTCATTAATTCCTACCAAAGAGCTTTTAAAAACATTATCCTGCTTATTTTCTAGCGCGCCGATGATCTAACGGTATGATTCGACCTTCCCAAGGTCGTTGCCCGGGTTCAACTCCCGGTCGGCGCATTTACTTTAGCAATTTGAATAATATAAGAAAGTGAATGGAACGAAGGCGCATTTACTTTAGCAATTTGAATAATATAAGAAAGTGAATGGAACGAAGGCGCATTTACTTTAGCAATTTGAATAATATAATATGTATAAAGCTGACACAATCCTGCATATACTTTATAAAATACATTTCCTACAAATAATCATGAATAAAATAAAGAGATTCTGGGGATTTCTAAAAAAAGATACCTGGCAATCTTGGTTAGTCTCCTTAATTCTCATCATAGCAATAATAAAATTAGTAATTTTTCCTGGGCTTTCATTTATAACTGGCTCCTCTCTCCCTCTTGTAGTTATAGAGTCCTGTTCAATGTATCACTCTTCTGGATTTGACAGCTGGTGGAATTCAAATGGAATTTGGTACGAAGAAAAAAATATATCAAAAGAAAATTTTAAAGAATTTTCTTTTAAAAATGGACTAAACAAAGGAGACATAATTTTAGTAAGGGGCGATAAAAGTCCAGAACCTGGTGAAGTAATTATTTTCTCTGCTAATCCTAATTCAGATGCAAAATATCCAATAATCCATAGAGCAATTTCTCTTTCTCCTCTTCAAACTAAGGGAGACCATAATAACAATCAGTTAACAGGAGATAACAACAGGCAAAATGTTGATGAAACTTTAATAGAATCTGAACAAGTCATAGGAAAAGCAGTTGCTAGACTTCCTCTTATAGGATGGATTAAACTAGTGTTCTTTGAATCTGGAAAAGATCCAGAGCAAAGAGGATTCTGTAAATAGAAAAACCGCAACCTTAAAATACCCTATATACTATAACAAATCTTATGGAATTTGATAAAAATGGGAAGATAATTTTGCCTGATTCTCCAAAAGCAAAAGGCAAAAAAATAGCTTACTCTGAAAAAATAAATAACCGCGAAAGCATTTCCATCATAAATGAAGAGGCAGATAACACTTCCCCAGTTGTCCAAATAGAATGCCCAAAATGCGAACATAAAAAGGCGTATTTCTGGACCACACAAACTCGTTCAAGCGACGAGTCAGAAACCAAATTCTACAAGTGTATAAAATGTAAACACACCTGGCGTGTTTATAGATAAATATTTCTGTAACTTATTAGTAATAACAAGATAGAAAGGTTTATAAGGATGGATCTTAAGGATAAAATATGGGAAAAAATTTATTAATTGCATCACACGATAAAGCAGTAGGAAACATGCTTGAAGATGTAGCTCGGAGGAATGGCTATGGAGTGGTTTGTCCGCAAAGCGAAGGTTTTTTAGTCGATGAATTCCGAACGCTGTTAGATCAAAGACCTATAAAAGTTCTTATGGATGTTAATTATGGAAAATGGGGCTCTAATGATATCAGTCCAATTATAACTGTTGCAGAATTAATGAAAGAAAGAGAATATGATTTACAAACTTCTCTTCTCGGAATAACTGGAAACCCGCTCCTTGCAGAGGAAACGCAGAAAAAAAATAGAATAAATGTGGCGACCAAGACAGATATTCGAAGAGTTTTTGGATTTCTATCTTAATCAATAATCAATACTTTTTTAAATCTCGTTTTAATCAGTGCTATATGGCCTCGTAGCTCAGCCTGGCTAGAGCACTGGACTCTTAAAATCTTGTAGAAATCCAGGTGTCGCGGGTTCAAATCCCGTCGGGGCCATTGTTCAAAACCGCACGCTTTAAATAGTTCCAATTCGGGCAGGAAACTATGAATGAAAAGATAGACATTCACTTTGAAGATGTGGGAAGAAGGAAAGAATCCATTAAAAAATGGAAAATGCCTTCAGAAGTAAAGAGAGATATGCTTCTTTTCCTTAATGATTTAGAATTAGGAAAGGTAAACAAGGGAAAGAAAATAAATCCTAGAACTCAATTAAAATATATCAACACGTTAAAAGCTCCTCTTGAATACATAAACAAACCTCTTACTAAAATAACCCTTAAAGACTTAGAAGAGTTTGAAAAGGATTTATCTTCTGGTATATTGAAAAGCAAAAAGAAAAAGCCATATTCTCATGCCGTAAAGGCAGACATTAGAATTGCATTAAGAATACTATTAAGATGGAAATTGGGGCTAGAAAAGGCAAATAAGCTTACTGATTGGTTTGATTGCAGAGATATTGACACAACACCAGACTATTTGAGTGAGAAAGAGATAGAGAAGTTGTATAAGAGTTGTAAAAGCCTTAAAGAGAGATTTCTTATTGCTGTTCTATTTGACGCAGGTGTAAGAATTGAGGAATTTCTCAATATAAGATACGAAGATGTTTCCTTACCTGTAAAAGAAGCTAATTTCGTTAAAATTACAATAAAGAATGAATATAGTAAGACATTAGGAAGAAATATATCTCTTTATTGGAAGCACTCATCAGAGGCAGTAAGAGACTTTATAGAACAAAGAGTTAGAGAAGGGATAAGAACAGACAATGCAGTCTATGAAGACACTTATTCTGCAATTCGTTCATTCTTGAGAAGGTTTGGAATTAGAGTATTAAACAAGCCAGTGCATCCTCATTTATTTAGACATAGCTCTGCAACATATTATGCAAATAAACTCAATAGGCAAGAGCTATGCATGAGATATGGATGGAAGTTTAGCTCTGATATGCCTGACATCTATATTAGTAGAGCAGGAATGGAAAATAAAGAACTTGATGAGAAATTTACTCAAACTGAATTAGGAGATTTGAAATATAAACTTGAAAAGCAAGAACAACAAAATAATCTTATGAAAGAAAGACAAGAAAGACTTGAGGAAGAGTTGAATAGAAGAAGAAAATTTGACCCATTCTTAGACAAGCTAATGCAACAACAACCAGTAATACATCAAATAAAGAAGCTATTAGACAATGGAAAGAAATTAGTGATAGAATAAACATAAAGTGGTGATTGGAGAACAAAATGCCAATCAAACAAAAACAAAAGAAATCGAGCAACCGAAGCTCAATCCAGAGGATGAGCTTTCGGGAAAGAATTGATTATGAAGAAGATAAAAAGAATAGATACTATAAAAGAACAGGAAAACAACAAAGAGTAAGAATAAATCTTGATTATGCCATGGGATTTTTCAAAGCTAATGAATTAAATGTGCATGAAAAGGCATATTTGCTCAACAAAAAATATCAAATTATATATCGAACTGATTTAACAGGCAAGAAAAATTACTTCTTAGTGAAGCCGAGAGGAAATGAATCGGCAGAACATTTCCTTCTCGTAAAATTAATAGAAGAATATCTAAAACCTCATTTTAAAGTCTGGCTCTATCACTCTGTGAAGCCAGACGCGGAGATAAAATTCAAGAATAGAATGATTGCTATGGAAATTGAAACTGGAAAGCTTTTGAGGAACAATAAAAAAGAATTTCTTGAAAAAGTGGAGAGACTTAATGATAATTATGGGAAAGATTGGTTTTTCATTGTCACAAATAGAAATCTATTAAAGAAATATAGAAAATATGGTAAAACATACACAAGAAAGTCTGTATTGAAGAGATTAAATTATTACATAAATAATAAACCTAAAGAAAGTATAAGCATGAATTATGAAAACAAACCTATAAAACGTGAAAATAAGCTTCCAGAAAGGAAAACTGGTGCTTATTGCTTTAATATTTGGGGAAAATAAGTATGCAAAAAACTAAGTTAGTATGTCAATTTTCACACAAAAAATCAACATACGAAATGCTCAATTTATTACACATAGATAAAAATCGTCTCCGACGATAGAATTTCCGATACGGTCAGCACAGGAATATAGATATCTATTAAAATGTGTATTTTACACCTTTTCTAAAAGAGCATCAATTATCTTCATTTTAACTGCTTCCCTTAACTTATACGTCTTAGCCCATTTAGCATAAGCCTGCCAACCTTGATAAACCTCCATTATAGATTCAAAACTCTTTTCGCCCTTTTTGTATAATTCTATTTTATTAATCATACTTCTTATATTTCTCTTTCTCAATAATCTACAATGGTAAAAATTCCTAAATCCAACAAAATCAATGCCTCTTTTTATTGGAATAATTCTTGACTTATTAGGATGTAATTCTATTTTTAACTTTTCTTTTAGAAAAGTATCTATTTTATCCTTCCATTCTTGAAGCTGTTTAGCAGACTTATGTAAAATTACAAAGTCATCAACATATCTTATGTAATACTTTGCTTTCAGGGTGTGCTTGACAAAATAATCCAGCTCATTCAAATATACATTAGCAAAGAATTGAGAGGTATAGTTGCCTAAAGGCATTCCTTTTGCTCGTTCGCCCCCCCCCCCCGAACGAGCTTACTGTATTATTCAATATTTGTCTGATAAGCCAAATCACGTCATTATCTTTAATCTTCTTACTTAGAATATTTATTAAAATTTCATGGTCAACGCTAGGAAAATAGTGTCTTACATCTGCCTTAAGGCAAAAACCACTTTCAGTATAAGGATTTGAAACTTTTCTTATAAACCTATCAAATCTCTTAAGTGCAAACAATGTTCCTTTTTTTATTTGATTTGCACATGAATCATATATAAACTGCTTTTCAAAGAACTTCTTTATGACATTAATTATAGCATGATGAACTACTCTATCTCTGAAATCAGATTTGCTTATCACTCTTGTTTTTGGGTCTCTCAAAACAAAGGTTTCCAAAGGCAAGGGCTTGTATGTTTTATAAGTTAGTTCTCTATGCAGATTTAATAAATTAAGCTCTAAATTTTTCTCAAATTCCATAACGTCTTCATTTGAAGTTTTACCTTCTCTTGCTTTTCTCCAAGCAAGAGTTAAGTTTCCCATTGAAGATAGCCAATAATAAAGACCATTGTAAGTTTTCATATTATAATTCCTAGTATGCACGTACTGGGCTATTCGACCGTTCTCGTTAGAGTTAGCAAGATTGTCATTATTGGCATTCAAGTTGAGGTTACTATTGAGGTACAACCTCGAAAGGTATAGCCTTCTGCTTTACGTACTCACATTCACATCTGTAAATTTCATCTCATTATTGCAGATGTAAATGCTCGTCACCACCACTTCATATTTCATTTTTCAATTACTTAATGTCGCAGTTGAATTTTATAATCTTCTCTTACGAGAAGACCCTAAGCACAAGGCGTGTAGCCCAGCCATGATTTGTGCATGACTAGGACTGTTAAAAGAAAATAATGCTTTTTATTTAATTAGATTATAGAATATGCAATAATCAAACAATATAGATAAAAAAATAGATTATATTATCAATTTGATTTTAAAGTTCGCATTTTATAATTTTTCATTTTTAATTATTATGTACCAAAAAATTTGACGCAAAGTGGCTTCGGCACTTTAGAAGAGAACTACCCGACCGTCCTCGACAGAGTAAGCAAGACCGACATTATCGGCATACAAGTCGAGGCTACTACTGAGGCACAACCTCGAAAGTCCAAGATTATCTTCATTAGCTTCTCCCTGCGATGCAGTCCATAATGTTCTTGTTCCTTGTCCGAGCTTAGAAGGCAAACCAGTTTCTAATGAAACATCTTCATTTCTAAATACTCCTGTTGGTTTAGCAAGAATTGGAGAATGTCTTACTTGAGTATTTGGATTATAAACTAATCCTAAACCATAACTTCCTTTATCAAAATTCTTTAAACCATATTTGACAAGAACTGCTGGAAGCTTTTTAACATCTCTTAATTGAGCAGGTAATTGTCCAAACATATCCATAGCCATTTCATGATGTCTTCCTGAAAAGTCTAATACAACTCCTAAATCAACATAATGATTTCCTCGTATTCCTATTGTATCTCCATCATTAAGAGTTCTTTGAATATCTTCTGGAAGTCCAACTCTTCTTTCTGGAACTAATGATTGAACTACTGGTAAAACTAAAGAATTTGAACCTCTGACTGTAGGAACTTTATTAACTTCTGCTAAGTTTAAAACTTTAAGATTGGGATTATCAGCATAATCTCTTTTAACCAAGGCATTAAAATCTTCTACAAATCTTGGAGCATTATCTCCTTGAAGAGTGTAAGGTATTACAAATGGCTGTTTTACTGCTGGCTTAAAATCATATTTATCTGTCATAATTATTTCCCTCTCCCTGTAGGCATATTAACCATAGATTGTGTAAACCATTTATCGAGTTCGCTTTTTCTTGCTTCTACTTGTTCTCTTAATTGAGCTTGATATTGTCTAATAAAATCGGCGCCAGTGGCTTCGCCACTAACCAAAACTACCCGACCGTCCTCGTTAGAGTTAGCAAGATTGTCATCATTGGCACTCAAGTTGAGGTCACTAACGAGGTACAACCCCGAAATTCCATTATCTCTTGCAAAAAATTGTCTTTTTCCATTTTTATCAAATTTAGGTAATCCTAATTCATCAACATCTGTAAACTGTTTTTCATTATTCTTTCCAGAAAGTCTTTCATCCTGTGCAACTGCAAAATCAGGTCTTGCTACAACCTTTAATCCATATCCTGCTCTGTCTTCTTCAGAAGGCACGACATCAAATCCTTGCACCATGAATGGATATTTTATACTTCCAGCCTTACTTTCTGCTAATTCAGTAACTTGTTTTAATATTCCTCTATTCTGTTCTCTATTGTCTTTGTTACTTTGAACAACAAATGCAGGAGTATCAGAATAATGATTATCTTTAACCATAGAAAGAACTTGAGGGTTGCTTAAATCAGCCAATGTAACAACACGCATATTGAAAGGTCTTACCATATTATCCAAACGAGATGCTGAAAATGTATTTGAACCAGTCATATATGCAGGATTATCTTTTCCAGCTTGAACCAGTGTGAGAACATTAAGGTATTGATTATCTCCAAATCTTTCTTTAATATCTCTTCTAAATGCTTCATACAATGCAGGAGCAAATTTATCTCCTTCTGCGAATGCTGTTAAAATAGTTGGCACTCTCCAATTAGGTTGCCCAAGATTTAGTTTACTTTCTTTAGCCATGCCCTTTCTTATTTTAGACTATTTATAAACCTTTCTATTATGTTACTACTTCAAAGTTAATTATGTAATATGGGACGAATATTCTTTATTGATATAAAAGAAAGAAAAGTTTGTAAATGTAAGTAAGAATATTATGCTATTTTGTACTAAAACTTACAGAATCTGTATAGAATGATACAAAATAGCTAAGTTTACAGATTACTGAAAGACGATTATGTCATTCAAACCATAATATTATGGTATAAACACTATAATGAAAAGTGTCACAAATAATGTATCACTTTAGAAAGGTTTAATTCTGTTATAGTGTGCTTTGCTGATGCACAACATCTTCTATCCTCAATAGAAGATAGTTTCTATTGTCAATAGAAACCTTTAAATATATGTTTTATATATGATTAGCATGGTAGAAGAAGAAATAATAAAAGAAGTTATAACTTCACAGAGAGAATTATTGAATAAATCAGAAACTGGAACTCCGAGAGAGGCAGAAAAAGAGATTAGTATATTAGATTCGTTTGCCCTAATAATAACTGGCGTGAGACGATGTGGCAAGAGTACATTTTTAAATCAGCTAATAAAAAAGCAGAAAAAAGCTTATTATCTTAATTTTGAAGACCCTCGACTAGAAGGATTTGAATTAGCAGATTTTAATAAAACTGAAATAATTTTTAAAAAGCTTTTTGGAGAAGGAGGAGTTTATTTTTTTGATGAAATACAAAATATAGCTAAATGGGAAAAATTCATAAGGTACTTGGTTGATAAAAAGGAGAAAGTAGTTATAAGTGGCTCAAATGCCTCTATTTTGAGCAGAGAACTAGGGACAAAACTTACGGGAAGACATCTTAGAGCAGAAATGTTTCCTTTTTCCTTCAAGGAGTTTTTAGACTTAGAAAATGCCGAACCATCAATAAATAGCTTTGATAAATATTGCCAGAAGGGAGGATTCCCAGAATATCTAAAGAAAGACAATCCAACGATATTAAATGAATTATTATCTGATATTGTAATGAAGGATATTGCAATAAGATTTGGAATAAAAAATACCAAAATATTAAATAAAATAGCAATCTTCCTCATAGGTAGCTCTGGAAAAGAGTTTTCTTATAATTCAATAAAGAATATGCTAAACATTAAATCTGTACAAAGTGTAATAAACTATATATCATTTTTTGAAGATGCCTATCTTATCTTTACTATTCCTCTCTTTAACTATTCATACAAAAAACAGCAAGTAAATCCTAAAAAAGTTTACTCGATAGATACGGGCTTTTCTGTCTACAATACTCCCTCCTTTTCAGAAGATAAGGGGAGAATTCTAGAGAACGTTGTATTCCTTGCCTTGAGGAGAAAACATAAAGATATATTTTATTTTAAAGAAAAAAATGAATGTGACTTTTTAATAAAGGAAAGGGAAAAAATTATTCAAGCTATCCAAGTCTGCTATAATTTTAATAATGACAATAAGGAAAGAGAAATTAATGGGTTGATGGAAGCAATGAAGAAGTTTAAATTGAAAGAAGGTTTAATTCTAACGTATAATCAAACTGATGAGTTTAATGTAGAAGGATATAAAATTAAAGCTATTCCTGTCTGGAAATGGCTTCTCTTATGAACGAAAGATTATTATACTAATGTGTATTAGAAATAATACGAAGAGGATTAGTGCCTTTATTCAAGATAAAGACAAGTGATGCGGTTCTGACTACATCCCGTCGGGGCCATTTTAAACTCCGCAGCGAATCTCCGAGCCTGTTGAGGAGAGTTGAGCAAGAGAGTTTAAAATTATTTCTCGAGTTTAAAATTAATCCTTAAATTAAATCATATTATTGCAAATAACAACTAACTAGTATCTCTAAGTTCTTCAGGTCTAACCATTCTAGTTTCAAGCAAATATTCATCAGAATATGTCTCTCTCAATCGAGCAACATTATACTCTCTCACAGCTTCTTTAATCAAATTAGTAGGTCTAACTTCCCATTCAAAAGAATCTAGTTGTTCTTGTAATGTAGACATAAAAACAACAGAAAAAAGAAGTATAAATATTTAACTCAAATTTTTCTTTATATTCTCTATATTGTCCGCAATTTCCTGTCCTTTCTTTGTTAACTTAATCAACTTAGTTCTTCCTTTTTTCTCGAATATTACTAATCCAAGTCTCTCAAGACTCTGTAAAATTTTAACGGCATGAGAATATGTGCAGTCCACTTCCTTAGCCAACAGCGAACCATATCTTGCCCGGCTCATCTTTTTCAAAGCTACAAGCATTAACGCTGGCTTCCTTCTAAAGAATATGTCGAAATTGTCTCTTATTGCTATCATGGTCTTGTGATATATGCTTTACAACCTATATATTCAATCTCTACCCTGCTTTTAAAGTTTTCTCACGATTTGTTATCTAAACCAGTAACAATTGCTAACCTTAATTATATAGTAGCACAAACAGAAAAATCAATTAGAATAAATTCCAAATATCCCTCCAATAATTTCTCTGCCAGTAACTTTCTTATAAAGGTTCAAATAGCCTTTTGAAAACAGCTTACTCTTGCCTGCAACAAGCTCTATGTTTGATTTTCCATCCTCAAAAGACGTAACTGTGTAATCTTCATACTTCAACATAGAAACTATCTCTTCTTTAGTTGTGAATATTACTATATCCTTTTCTTCTGCTCTTCCTAAAGAGACAAATATTTCGCCTTTGTCTACAATTGCATTGTAAAATTCTCCTTCAACTGAGATTTCAATAGTTGGTTTTTCGGAGGATAAAAAGCCTGAGCGAAGTTCTCTTGCTCCAATTTTATCAAGAAGATAATAAATGTAATCTTCATTAAATTCTTCTACTGCTTGCTCAACGCTCAAGTCAACCACAGGATTTTCAATTTCTCTTACAACCTTTCCGGTTACTCCAGAGTAAGAAACCATGAAAACAAACATTCCAGCAAGAATAACCAAAATAAGTACTATTCCAAGAACGGCATACTCTCTACCTTTTCTCATCAAAGCCAGAGACAAAAATTCTATTTAAACCTTTCAGCAATAACCTTATAATCCCAAAAATAATTGGTAAGACATGAAGAAAAAGCTGAAAATCCTAGCAGCCTCAGATACTCATGGAGAATCATCCCTCGTAAAAAAACTATCTGACAAAGCAGAAAGAGAAAACGCAGACATTATTATTTTATGCGGAGATATAACCGGTTGGTCAGATTCAAAAAATATCTTAAAGCCATTTAAAGACAAAAAACAAAAAGTCCTGATAATTCCTGGCAATCACGAAACAATAGCCACGGCAGATTTTTTGGCTAATTTATATGGGTTCAAAAATATCCATGGTTATTCAATAAAACACGATGACATAGCAATCTTCGGAGCAGGTGGAACAACAGACTTTACGGCATTCTTAGAGCCACAAACAGAAGAGGAGCTATTCAACACATTAAAGAAAGCACATGAATCAGTAAAAGACGCAAAAAGAAAAATAATGGTTACCCATATGCATCCATACGGAAAGCAATCCAAACTACTTGACATTTCAGCTTCAAAAGCTATCACGAGGGCAATAAGAGAATTCAAACCAGACTTTCTCTTACATGGTCATATCCATGAAACATTTGGCTTTGAAGAAAAAATAGGAAAAACAAAAGTAATCAATGTAGGAAGAGAAGGAAAAATTATAGAACTTTAACATGAAAATAAAAAACCCAAATATAAAACTAAACGAAATTCTTACAAGCAACAAAGCTTCTGCAGATTTTATAAGAGAAAATAAAATAAAATCATACGCTGAAATAGGATGTAATTATGGAAACACTGCTTTTCTCGTAGCACAGGCCCTTCCAATTGGAGGAGAAATGTTCCTTTTTGATTATCCAGAATATATAACAATAGCAAAAGAAAAGCTAAGAAAGATAGCGAGGGAAAAAAAACTCAAAATAAGATTCTACTCAAACTCCCGTAGAAGAAAAGATTCATACTGCTGGACCCTTTTGGAACTTGTAAAAAGAAAGAAAAAAATATTTGATTATGTTTACCTTGACGGCTCGCATGATTTCACAATCGATGGTCTTTCTTTCTTCCTCATAGACCGGCTCCTCAAAGTTGGAGGATACATTGATTTTGACGATTATAATTGGACATTCTCAAAATCAGCAGTAAATGATCCAAAAATAAATCCAAAAATACTTGAAAAATATACATACTATCAACTAACAACTTCTCATGTAAAATTAATAATAGATTTTCTAGTCAGGCCAATGAAAAGGTATAAAGAAATAAAGATAAATAGAATATTTCAAAAATTATGTGACGAACCACAAAATTAGACTATCACCTACTCTAAAATTCCTTCTTTTTGTAGTTTCCAAAGTTTCCTATATTCTCCTGAAGAATCAACAAGTTCAAAATGTCTTCCTTCCTGAATAACCTTTCCACCTTTGAAAACAATTATCTTATCTGCGTTCATAATTGTTGATAATCTATGAGCAATAATTATAGATGTTCTGCCCTGCATTAACCTTGTCAAATCTTTCTGTATTTCATACTCCGTCTCCGAGTCAAGTGCAGAAGTAGCTTCATCCAAAACAAGAATTTGCTTGTCAGCAAGAATTGCTCGAGCAATACTTACTCTCTGCTTCTCTCCTCCTGAAAGCTTAACTCCTCTTTCTCCCACTATAGTCTGCTCTTTGTCTGGAAGGTTTTCTATCATTTTGTCTAAGTGTGCAAACTTTATCGCATCCATTACTTTCTCTTTGGACGCAGAAGGATTTGAAAACGCAATATTATTGTATAAAGTGTCATCAAAAAGAATGCATTCTTGAGGAACAATAGACATCTCTCCTCTCAAAGACTCTTGTTTAAAGTCTCTTATATCCTCCTCATCAATAAGGATTTGCCCGGAAGAGATATCATAAAACCTATAAAGTAATCTGACAAGAGTTGTTTTTCCAGAGCCCGAAGATCCAACAAGTGCAACCTTCTTATTTTTAGGAAAAACAACATTCAAATTCTCAAATATTTTTCTCCGTCCATAGTTAAAAGAGACATTCTTAAATTCTATTTCTCCAGACCTGACACTGAATTTTTTCGCATTAGGTTTATCCTGAATCTCTTTCTCTATTTTTTCATATTTGAATAGAGATTGAAAATCAGCTATAGAACCATATACTGTTCTCAACCCATAAACAAACCCATACAAAGGTTCGACCATATTCCCATAAACGCTATAAATAAAGACTATAGTTCCGAGAGTTATTTCTCCATTAAGAAATTTAACAAGGGGGAAATACAAAAGAAGAATAGTTCCTATTCCTATCGTTATACTATGGACAGAATCTATCCACCTATAATATCCCCAATGTTTCATAAGTGCCATCCTCGTTAATGTTATTATATCAGCAAATTTCTTTTTGACAAAATTTTCTTTTCCGAAATACCTCACAGATTCTATATTGCCGAAAATATCAGAAACGGCGGCATTTTCTCTATCTTCAGCATTATTCGAAATCATATTTGCCCTTTGAGAGATATTTTGCATTACATAACTATATGAAATAAATACTGCAGCAACAACTAAAATTACCAAAGCAGAAACAATATCAAAATAAAGCAAACTTGCAAAAACTATTGCAAAGCTAAAGATAACCGAGATTATATTATAAGTCAAAACTTCAGATATTCTCTCTACCGCCGCACTCGCCCTAGATATTCTACTTATAAGACTTCCTGTCTTGTGATTAGAATGGAAATTATGATCTAGCCCTATAAGATGATTGAAATACTTCGCTTTCAAATCTACCATAACCTTTGTAACTAAATCATTTACAAGATGCTGCTGAAACCATCTCCCTATAAAACCTGTAGCGACTATTATACCAAATACGCCTAAAAGAATCATTAAAATCCTTGTAAACTCCTCTAAAACAAGAGCGCCTCCTGCAAATAAGGTGCCTTTATCAACAAGAATTTTGAATAAATAACTCTCAATTATATGTCTTGCTTCAAGAAAGAAAACAAGAAATAATATTACAAATATAACTAGTTTATAATTTTTTAGCAGTATAAAATAAGATTTTAAAGTATCCCAAATCCCTATTCTCTCCTCTTTTTCCCTATTTTTATCATCCTCTTCATCCATATAAAATCATATTTGTCAAAACTCTCACTATCCTAAACGACCTTAATCACCTCTAACAAGAATAAGAAATCCAACATATATAAACCTTTTTCACAATCTTCCTAAATAAAATAAACTAATTGCTCAAGAATACGATTTCTGCGTTGCTCATTCTTTCATTAAAGTCTAAATCTGGCTTTTTCTCCGAAAGAGTGTAATAAATCTGATCGAGCCCCGTCCATGCAGTAAACCATCCTGCTGGCTCCAAGAGAATAAGAAAGAAATCTATTATAAAAGACTTTGAGGCATACGGAGAGAAGTAAGTTGCAATAGTAATAAACAAAACTCCAAGAATCGCCATAAATATTCCTTTTCTCTTTACATCCTTTATCTCATTAAGCAAAATAATATAATGCCTCTTAAAATGCTCTCTCATTCTTCTCTTTATAACTATTTCATCCTCTCCATTTCTATGCTCCTTCGGAAGATCAATATATAACGCAACCTGTCCAGAAGCCTTATCTTTACATGCTTTTTTAGCTTCACTTAAAAAATCATCAGAAAATGCCTTCTCAGAATAATTTCTGGAGTCAAAACTGGAAAAAATATCACTATAATTATTTATTTTTATACTTATAGAAGCAATATTGCTCTTACCATCCCAAGAATTACCTTTTTTACTTCCCACCATTATATATACAGAACAAGTATATTTTTAAGTTTACTGGAAGGGGTATGGTAAAGTCTATATATCAAATACCTATCAGATGAAAATGGCAGTAAACGAGTTTCTGACAATAAAAGATGTCAAACAGAGTGTTGAAAAGCCAGTAAAAGAAAAGCTAAAACTCAAAGATCTCGTAACAGTCGAATCTCCTGGAAAACCAAGCCCTGCACTGCAGTTAGAGGAGGCAGATAAAGAAGTAAAACAAAAAAAGCCAAGAAAAAAGAAGGCCAAGGCTTCAGAAGAATCTGTTTCAATATCAAAAGAAAATTCAATCCTTATAATAACAGAAAAACCTCAGGCTGCAGAAAAAATAGCTAAGGCTCTAGGAAAGGCAAATGCATACAAAGAAGATTCTGTCACTTACTACGAAATAGAAGGATACGAGAAAAAGATCTATGTCTGCTCTGCAGTAGGTCATTTATTCAATTTAACTTATAAACCGGGCGTTAAAGGTTGGCCAATTTTCGATGTAATTTGGCAACCAAGCTTCATAAAAAAAAATGCAGCATTCACAAAAAGATATTATAATCTTCTAAGTAAAATTGCAAAAAGATGCAATGAATTCATCATAGCAACAGACTATGACATAGAAGGAGAAGTTATAGGCTGGAATGTTCTGCGTTTCCTCTGCAAACAATCAAATGCGCAAAGAATGAAATTTTCTACGCTAACTGCAGATGAACTAAAAAATTCTTTCAATAATCTTGAAAAGAATATCAACTGGGGCAATGCATATGCAGGAGAAGCTAGACATATAATAGACTGGCTTTATGGAATAAACCTATCAAGAGCATTAATGTCTGCAATAAAAACTTCAAACGTATTCAAAATACTCTCAATAGGGCGTGTCCAGGGCCCAGCATTAAAAATCATTGTAGACAGAGAAAAAGAAATCTTCAATTTCAAACCAGAACCTTACTGGCAGGCATTAGCGTTTACAAAAGAACTAGTATTGAAACACCCTAAAGACCTATTTGACAAAAAAGAGCTGGAAAAATTTACAGGCATAACAGAGGGAACAGCAGAAACAAAAAACAAAGAAGAATTAACTCCTCCTCCAACTCCATTCGATTTAACAACATTACAAAAAGAATCTTATCGGCTATTCAAATTCTCTCCTTCCTTTACACTTCAAATAGCACAGAAGCTTTATCTTGCAGGATTAATTTCCTACCCTAGAACATCAAGTCAAAAAATTCCAGAAGCAATAAAACCCAAGGAAATATTAAAAAAGTTAAGCAAAGATTTTCCAGAAACCTCTCTAGCTATCAAAAAAAAACCTTCAGAAGGTAAAAAAACAGATCCTGCGCACCCTTCAATATATCCTACAGGAGAATTTGGAAAGATTAATGATGATGAAGAAAAATTATACAATCTAATAGTCAAAAGATTCATATCTTGCTTCTGTTCAGATTTGAAGACTGCAAATAGGAGAGTAATTTTAACGGCAATTTCTCCGAAAACCCAGGAAAAATTAGATTTCACAGCATCTGGGCAAAAAATACTAGATAGGGGCTGGTTAACAGTCTACCCTTCAAGTATAGAAGAAAAAGAGGTACCTGAATTAAAAGGTAATATTAAAGTAAATGAAATAAAAATAGAAGAAAAAGAAACAACTCCTCCAAACCGCTACACTCCAACTTCTCTTGTTTCTCTTCTAGAAAAGAAGAACCTTGGAACTAAAACAACTAGAAGTATGATTATTGACACTTTATTTAATCGGGGCTATCTAGATGGTAAATCAATTCAAGCTACCCCTCTAGGAATGAAATTAATCGACACTCTTGAAAAGCATTCTTCAATTATAATAGATGAAAATTTAACAAGAAGTTTAGAAGAAGAAATGGAGAAAATTAAGGATGCGACTTCAGAATTCGATAAAAAAGAAAAAGAAGTAATAGAGAAAGCAAAAAAAATAATTTCAGACATTTCAAAAGAGTTTAAATCAAAAGAAAAAGAAATTGGGCAAGACCTTGCTTCTGGACTTCAAGAGTTTAGAAAAGAACAAAATGAAGCTAATACATTAATGCTCTGCCCTAGCTGTAAAAAAGGAAATTTAAGAATAATGTTTAATCGTTCATCAAGAAGATATTTTGTCGCCTGTTCTGCCTATCCAGAATGCAAACAAACCTACTCTCTTCCCCCAAATGCCCTAATAAAAAAAGCAGATAACGACAAACTCTGTGAAGCAGATAACTTCCCTAAGCTTTTAGCAATAAGAAAAGCCAAACGTCCTTGGGAATTTTGCTTTAATCCCGAATGCCCAATTGAAAAAGAAAAGAGAGAAAGTTATGAGAAGAGAAAGAATGAGAATGAAAACAATGAAGATGATTAAAACTAATTCTCTTCGTTCACAGCTTCAACAAATAAAAAAAGCAAGATAGAACATAAGATAACATTATCTCCTAATGGCTAAACTTATTGTATTATTCATTCTTTATACTTTATATACTAATAATTACTGCCCAAATGGTAAAAATCTAACCTATTTTTACTGCCCAAATGGTAAAATATAATAACCCCCTCCTCGATAAATAGGACATATCTTTACTGCCCAAATGGTAAAATATATAAAGGGTAAAATACAACATATTACATGAGTTACATAGAAAAGAAATCAGTAAATAATAAGAAATATATTTACTTTGTTAAAAAGGTCTCTTTTATGAATAAGTTTCTTGTAATAAAAGAAAGTATGGGTATTGAATCTCCGACAATGAATAAAGAAAAATACCTATTAGATAACTTAGATAAAATATCAAACAAAGAGCTCCTTTTTAGAAAAACTTTCTTAAATCAAATAAAAGACAAAATCAGCCATAATGAGAACCTTCCTGAAAAGATAGAAATTAAAGCAATAAACATAAATAATCTTATAGAAGGTAAAAAGGCTTCCGACATTATCGAAAATGAGTTTGCAAAAGAGTTTATTTTTAATTCAAATAATATTGAAGGCTCTAAAATACCTCCAGAAAGAGTAAGAGAGATAATAGACACTGGAGATAGCAAATATAAAGACAGAAATGAAGTTAAAGAAGTTAAAAACTCAATTATAGCTTATAAGTATTTGAAAAAATCATTTAAATTTAATCTTCAGTCTATAAAAAGATTATATTATATATTAACAAAAGACTTAGTAAGAGAAGGAAATCAACCCTATCCAAAGGGATTTAAAAAAGAACAAAATATAGTAAATAATTCTTCAACAACTGCACCAGAAAAAGTGGAAGAAGAACTAAAAGATTTAATGAAATGGTATAATAAAAATAAGAATAATTTACATCCATTAATTCTTTCTTTTGAATTTCATAGAAGATATGAACTTATTCACCCATTTTTAGATGGAAATGGAAGAACTGGAAGATTAATTATGAATAAGATACTTTTGAATTCTGGTTATTTTCCAATTATTATATATAAATCAAGCAAACAAGCATATTTTAATGCAATAGAAAAATCAAAAGAAGGAAAGCTCAAGAATTATTATCAATTTATACTTGAACAAGCAGATAAAAGCTATGATTATATCTTGGAAGTTTTAAAGAAGTATTAGAGGAAGAATGGAAACGGAGAAAATTATGTAATTATTGGAAACACGGACTAAAAAAGCTTAATAATTAGCTAAGAGTCTGCCCAATAATAAACTGATATATTTTCATTGTCTATTTTTATTTCAAGCGTCGTTGTTTATTTTGATTTGTCTACAATATAAGGCATTTTAATTTAATGTAAGTCTTAAACAATCGTGAATTTCACCACCCGATTTATAGGAGCGTAGTCAGGCGAAAGCCAAAGGTGAAATTCAAGCAATAAATAAAAATCTCTGCTCTGAATTAGGCTCTCCGTGTCATTTTGATTTACAGAACTTCTTTTTAAGATTTTATAAATTTCAAAACTTCAGAATATACTCTTTCATCATCAGGTAAATTACCATGAATGGTTTCCTTGTCACTCCAATCACACTGGGAAGAACCAACACAGCTACCAATTAATTCTACATTAGTAGCACCATTAATTTTTGCACTATAACTTCTTACAACCTCATCATGTGTAAAGTTAAGTGTTTTATCAACAACTCCTCCAAATATATTGTCAGAACTAGCACCAATAATAGATAAAGTAGGTACTAGGACTTCTTGACCGCTATTTAGCTGTTTTAAAAAGTTACTTTCTGCTTTCATATCCTCACATTCTGGAGGATATTTGAAATTCAAATATTTTTGAGTAGTTCCACACCAGTTAGCCACGCCACCATATATACCATGATTTGGAGTTCCTATAGTTATTAACTTGTAAACTTTCTCTTTCCCCCCATAATTCTTTATATATTCTCTCGAAACCAAACCACCCATTGAATGAGATACAATTATTACTTTGTCTTTACCAGTATTATGTCTAACAATATCGACTACTGTACTTAATCTTTGTGCATATTCAGTAATAGTTTTGTCTTGCTCTTTCTTACCAGTAGGATTGCCATTTTCATCGTAAACTCCAAGATAGTAAGAAACTCTAGTGGTTGAAGGTCTTCTTATTCTACCCCAATCACCTTCCTTAACAGAAGTTATATCTGAATCAGGTAAGGTTATTTTACGCTTAACATAACCTTGTTCAAAACTCAATTTATCCTCCAATTTCTTAAATGTATTGATTGAATAAGCATAATTATTCCAAGAAACAGAAGAATGACCATGAACAAAGATTACTGGATAATAAGAAGAGTCTTTTCTGCAAGCCTCATCATCACAGCAAACAGTAGTTATATCTCCTACAGAACACATCGTTTGTCCTTCTTTAGTCTCTTTAATACCTTCTCCCTTGATATCTTTTTCTATCAAATTAACATTTGCAATTAAACTATTATTTTGTGCAATTATCTTAAATTTGCAGTTATTATTGACGAATTCCCTGTATTGCTCAGACAATTCTATAAATTTATTCTCTTTGGAAGTAAAAATAGACTGACTTTTACTGTTTGAGGAAGATGCTCCGAATATTTTTTTAAAAAAATTCTTTAAAGCAATAAAAAATCCTCCTTGTTCTTTAGATTGAGATTCATTGACAGGTTTGGCACTTTTCTCTTTAGGAGACACATCATCGGTTCTTATTTTGTTCTCACCAGTAACATCTTCTTGAATTTTTTCCAGATTTTTACAAATTTGTTGAATATTATCTCCAGTTTCATAAGTTTTACAAAACTTATATTTATCACATAAGGCACTTTCCTCATTTTTCAAAGAAGATTTACCAGAGTTAACTTTTTCATTAATCTTTATATTCGTATCTTCACTTAAACTGTTTATCCTGCCTCCAATATCCACAACTTTAGCTTCTATTCCTTCATAAGTGTTAAAGTTTCCTTTTTTAAAATCTTCTACTAAGACCGTTATCTCATTATTAAGTATATTCTCTTCATTAATGAGAGATAATTTTGTAGTTAATTCATTATTTTTAATACTTATTTTATTTATATCTTCATTTATTTGATTATGCCTTTTGACTATTAAGTCTAAATTACCCTCCAATTTAAGAGCAAACTCTCCATTTTCAGATATTTCACCAACTATAGAATTGCGGTAGTTTTCTTTAGCTTTAATGTAATTAAACTCGATTTTTGCTATTTTATCAATCTTCTCTATCTCTAATTTTTGAGAGACATGTTTATTTCTTATAACACTAATATCTTGTTTGATAGAATCAACTTTAACATTTGAAGGTAAACCACTTATCTTAGATTCTACTTTCTTTATTTTTGTATCTGCATTTATTATATTTTCATTAACTACTGCAAACGCCCCTTCAATAAAAGATTTAGCTTCTCTTTGTACAGGATTTAATTTATAAGTAGTATCGATTGTTTGAGTTTTAGTGTCACTATAGGCATTACAAAGACCAATTTTATCTCTACTACAAGTTATTTCATACTTTAAACTATAACTCTGACCTTCTTTTCCATATTGGGGAGCTGAATGCACATATGAATGACTTAAACCATTGGACGAGAGAATTCCAAGATAGAAATTATTTCCATCAACTTTGTACGAACAAGATATATCGCATGAAAAAGTAGAGCTTGCATCTGTAATCCTAACTGGTAAGTTGACACTACTACCATATTCTAATTGAATACTGCCTATTCCATTATTTACTATTGGTGTAAAATCATAACTAGCGGATACAAAGGGCATAATTGTTAAGATGATTATTCCTATTATAATGGCAAGTATTCTTCTCATCTTAACTTCAGGAAGACTCCTTCTTATTTTTATTTTTTAATATCAAAGCTAATATAACAAAACCAATTATTATAGCTAAGGCAATTATTATCTGAGAAGTATAATCTTTTTTTACATAGTCCTCTGCACAGATATTAGAAGAACCATGAAATTCACACCCCTTAACACAATTCTTAACTAAAATCTTATCATCTCCTTCGGAGTTACATCTTTCAATACTTTTTCCATCTAAACTACAGTATAATCCATCAGGGGTACAAGTAATACCTGAATTGTATTTAACACTTATGATATTAGCAGAAACATATGAAGTAGTCAATAATAGAGCTAAAAATAAGATATAGATAAATATTTTCTTCATTTGAAATATGGTAACTATCTGGTAAATATACTATTTAAGCATTTTGGTAACTTATAGGTATGGATAAGGCAACCAAATGGAGAGATATTAGTTTCGTTGTTTCTAGTGCTTATAGAAATAAAGTCTTAAGAGCATTAGAAAATCCGAAAATGCCTTTAAAGTTAAGCAAGGAATTGGGAATAAACAAAACACATATTAGTAGAGCCTTATATGAACTTGAAAGTAAAAAGCTTATTAAATGTCTTACTCCTGAGGCAAGGAAAGGTAAGATTTATGAGATTACAGATTATGGAAAAGAAGTCATAGAACAAGTTTTTAAATTATAATTATTCTTTTTAACAATCTACAATTAACTTACTTCCCTCTTCTTCCCCAAGCTCTTCCGCTTGGTCTTACCTTCATATTATGGCTCTTTGTTCTCAATCCTCTGCTCTTCTTTGCCGCACTAGTTAATCCTCTTAGTGCCCTCTTACTATTTGCAGGGTCGCATATCCAAGCCAATTGTCTATCCTTTTTTATCTCATTTCTTTGAGGATCTATCATTATAATTTCATAGAAATAATACTTTCCATCTTTACCTATCTGATATGAATTTAAAACTTCTAAATTCTTAAAATAATTCTGCGCTCTTATCTCTGCAACCCATCTGTAATTCATCTTCAAAATCTTCATTACATGTTGCTTTCTTGATTTTCTTCCGTGCTTATGCCTACTTCTCTGCCTTCCTCCTCTTTTTACCCTTACTCTAACAACAACAACTCCCGTCTTGGCCTTATAGCCCAATGCTCTTGCTTTGCTTATTCTCAAGGGCTTCTCAACCTTTACTATACTATTCCCTGCCCTCCACTGAATCATTCTCGAATGAAGCATCTCTCTACTTGGTGCCTTCCATGCCTCATCTAAATAATGCGCTACTCCTTTAACCATTGTCATCAATGTAAAAATCGGTTTTTAAACCTTTAGCTTGTAAAAGCTAAATCTAGCTTTCACTAACATTTTTTAAAGGTTATTTTAAAGCTTCCGTATATTTCAATTAAATTCTTTTTCTATGCTTATTGTCTGCTTCATAAATAACGAGCCTTCTATCAAAAGCAAAACTATCTCCAGGAGCCTTCGCAACCTCCTTAGAAAAGTAAGTTGCAAAAAATCTGCAAATTAGATCATCTACTAAACTGTCTTTTAAGCTTACAAAATCTCGCCCATTCAATTCTGAAGGTTTAGTATTAGAAGTAACCAAATCGTTAGGATATTGCGTATTTCCAATAAACAAAACTCCTCTGTCTATCGGATTTCCAACATCAACAATTTCTCCTAAAACAAATCCATTCTTGAGGAGAGTCAACTGCCCATCTAAATTAAATCGGGCAGTTAAAATCTGTCCGTATCTTTCATAAGGAAAAACTTGTAGGGGAGTATATTTCCTAAATCTTTGTAAGTCTTTATTATATATCCATAATCTATGTGTAAATTTCATGGACTTCTTTAAAAATTTCTCCCTTTAAAAGCCTTTTTATACCTAAAAATCTCAGAAATAGCATGGCAAAAGAAAAATTTTACATCACAACAGCAATAGATTATCCAAATGCAGAACCACACATTGGGCACGCATATCAGAAGATAATCGCAGACGTTTTATCTAGGTGGAACTCTTTGCTTGGAAAAGATGTTTGGTTTCTAACAGGGACAGATGAACATGGGAAAAAAATTCAAGAATCCGCAGAAAAAGCTGGAAAAAATCCAAAACAATTTGTTGACGAAGTAGCTGAAAAATTCAAAGAATCCTGGAAACTGTTAAACATAAATTATAATCGTTTCATAAGAACCACAGATAAAGACCATGAATCTTTAGTCCAGGAAGTAATAGAAAAATGCAATAAAAACGGAGATATCTACAAAGGAGTTTACGAGGGATTGTACTGTATTGGTTGCGAAGCCTATTACACAGAAAAAGATGCTGTAGAAGGCAAATGCCCTTTACATAACAGACCATTAGAAAAATTAAAAGAAGAATCCTATTTCTTCAAACTCTCAAAGTACCAAAAATATCTTCTTGATTTATATAAAAAAAATCCAGAATTTGTTCTTCCAAATGAAAGAAGAAATGAAATGATAAACAGGGTTAAAGAAGGTCTAAAAGATTTAAGCATTTCAAGAACAAGTTTTAATTGGGGCATTCCGTTCCCCCTAGACAAAAAGCACATAGTTTATGTTTGGTTCGATGCCTTATTCAATTACGTTTCTGGTGCTGGTAAGAATGGAAAGTACTGGCCAGCAGATCTCCATCTTCTAGGAAAAGATAACGGTTGGTTCCATGCCGTCTACTGGCCAGCATTTTTAAAATCTGCAGGATACAAATTACCAAAAACAGTTTTCATTCACGGCTTTCTTACATTTAATGGGCAGAAGATATCAAAATCTTTAGGAAACGCCATTTCTCCTAAATATCTTGTAGATAAATACGGTTCAGATTCTGTAAGATATTTCATATGCAGAAATTTTGTTCTTGGAGAAGATGGAGATTTTGATGAGAAAAAATTAGTAGAAAGATACAATAATGAACTTGCTAATAAACTCGGTAACTTAGTTTCTAGAGTTTCCGCACTAGTAGAAAAATATGATTTAGAAAAATCTAAAATAAAAAATCTAAAATCAGAAGATGCGCTCAAAGCAGTAGAAAAATATCTTGAGAATTATGAAATTGATAAAGCATTGAATGAAATATTTTCATTTATAGATACCTGTAACATTTTTATCCAAGACAAAAAGCCTTGGGAAACAAAAGATAAGAAAGTACTTTATGAGTTATGTAACGCCATAAAAGATGCTTCCATCCTCTTATCCCCATTTATTCCTGAAACATCAGAAAAGATATCAAAAATATTTAACTTTGAAATATCTCTTAAAGCTCTCAAAGAAGACTTGCAAATTAGTAAAATTAAAAAAGCCCCAATCCTATTTAATAAGATATAATAACATGACAGACAAAATATCATACGAAGATTTTGCAAAACTCGATATAAAAGTTGCAAAAATACTGGACGTAGAAGAAATACCAAACAAAGACAAGTTATACAAGCTCTCCATCTCTTTAGGATCAGAAAAAAGAACAATTGTTGCAGGAATAAAGCAATATTACAAAAAAGAAGAACTAAAGAATAAGAAGATAATAATAATAGCAAACCTTGAGCCAGCAAAAATAGGTGGAATAGAAAGCAATGGTATGCTTCTCGCGGCTGGAAGCAAAGAAGAAAACATTTGCGTCCTTTTAGCACCAGATAAAGATATTAAAGAAGGAATGAAGATAAGCTAAAATGCGTAATTTAAGAAGTTATACTCGTGTAGCTTTCCAAGAGCATTGGTGTGATAGATGTTGTAATTATATTCAACCAGGAGATATGTATAAAGCTCATGTTGAGTTAAGAGAAGAAAAGAAAAAACATAGAATTATTGTTTGGAAATATCATATTAATCCGGGATGTGATTTTCCTGAAGATCCAGAAGATGAAGAAGAAAGTGAAATCGAAACTCTAACACAACCAGAAGAATTGCTTCTCGCAGCCTAATAAAACTTCTAAACAATTAAACTAATTTTATTTCTTTTTCATCCCATAAGCAATTATATATTTAATCTTCTCGCTTATCCGAAAATTCTATCCCAAACACTCAACTTTTCTTTATAATTGTGATTTCCAATTATTCTTGCAGCCAATATTCTATACGCCCTAGCAGCCTTGCTCTTTGGATGTGTATGTACCAATGCGTCTTTCATTAATAATGCAGCTTGCATATTCTTATCTTCTGGCACAATACCAATTATAGGCAACTCAAGCATCTCTCTTAAATTCTGTATAGTCATCTCAGTTTTCAATCCTTTAACTCTTGTAACTATTACTCCCTTCACCTGTTTTCCCATCTGTTCGATTACTTTGCTGGTTTTCAGAGCATCAGTTACAGCAGGGATCTCTGGATTTGTAACTATAATTAATTCATCTCCAGCCTCTAAAGAACATAATGCCTCCTCTCCAAGTCCTGCAGCAGAATCAAATATTATATAATCTGCCATCTTCCTTAATTTTTTTCCAACCTCTTTCAATTTACCATGATTTATTTTTCTTAATTCTCTTATAGATAATGAACTAGGGATTACTTTAGTTCCAGATTCATGTTCATAAATAGCATCAATTATCTTTGCCTTCCCAGAAAGGACATGGTTCAATGTTACCGGAACTATTGGCGCACCTAGATGCAGACCGACATTAGGAGTGGTAAGATTAGCATCAACTACAATTACATCCTTTCCAAAAGCGTTCAAAGCCGCTCCAAGATTGATTGCAGTAGTTGTCTTGCCTACACCTCCTTTTCCAGATGTTATGGTAATAATTTTAGCCATTATCCACTAAGATCGTGAAAAAAATTCACGTTAGCAAAAGAAGTTATTTAAGGACGCTTATAAACTTTTCTAATAGCGACGAATATTCTTTCAACTTGTCCAAATCAATTCTTATCCACTCTCCCCGATATTGCACCTTCAAATTAACCCCTTTTCTAAACTCTCCCTCTCTTATCTTTTCCAATTGATCTAAATCTCTAAATAATTCATAAAGCTCCAAAGTTTGTCTAATAACTTCATCATCAGAATAAATCTTTTTTAACTGTATCAACTTGGCTCTTGGCGCATCAGGAACTGGCTTCCACTTCTTAGCTTTCTTAGCCTTTTCAACAAGTAAGTCCATCCCAAGCTCTATCATTATTTTCCATCTCAAAAGCAGATTTATAATAACATCACACGTCTTCGTATACTTTAAACTCACATAAAGCAAGTGATCAGCACTTATTTTTTCTTTTATTATTTTCTCCATCTATCAAAAAACCCTTAATTCCGAGCATTTATGTCAAATATCTTTTTCTTTATATACCTTTCGTCATTAATACTAACAAAAAGACCCACATTACAAATCATCCACCCCTATAAATTACTCTTTCCTGTCCATTCATCAGATAAGCAGTTACCTTTCATCTCGTAAGAATATAAAGTATAATGAAGTAATCAATCACTTAGCTTAACGATCGCTTCCGCAATATCTCCATTAACCTCTTCCAGAACCTTTCTGACTTCTTTCTCAGACTTTCCAGTCTTTTCCATTACCAATTCAATATCCTCTCCCCTTATACTCTCTCCTTCCTCTTCCCTTATTTCTCCAGTAATCTGAAAGCTATCTTGCCCCTGCACAGTCATCTTCTGAACATGTGCCGGTTCAATTATAATCTTATCACCATCACTTTTTTCAATAATAACTCTCAAAGCGTCTATTTCTTCCTGTTTTATTCCCATCTGCTTCATCATTGCCTTCATTTGCCCAGGATTTATTCCTCCAAACATGCTTATGCATTAGAATAACCATATAAATAACTTTCTAACCTAGTAAAGATAATATCAATCCACTTACCCCAGTTCCAGAATTTGTATCAACTACCGGAAAAAAAACTTTCAAAACAACGATAAAAATTAATATTAAGATTATAAAACCAATAACCTGCATAGGGCTAAGCATGAACTTACTTTTATACTCTGAATCATACCTCATTATACCTCCAAAAGGTCCGGGCATCTCAATATGTTGCTTTTCCTGCGCCATATTAATCAATTAAAATCTGCATATAAAAAACTATCTGTCCACCGACTTGTGTAACAAGGAGACATATATCATAGGCGCTACACCTTCTTTCTTATTTCACTAAGAATCTTATTCTTCTTATTTCTACTTCTATATGTCTGCCCAAATCTAACTAATACCCAATTCAATTTTCCCCATAACTTTTCAGGAAATATTTTCTTCAAATCTTCTTCAACTTTCTCTTGTTTTTCACTTTTAGTCCATCCCATATAATTTGATATATAGGAAACGTGCGTGTCTATTCCGATAGCCCCATGTCCTTGTTCAGCAAGAAACACATTTGCAGTCTTCCTTCCTACCCCTGGCAATTCCACCAATTTATCAAAGTCATGAGGAACTTTGCTATTATATTCTTTCACAAGTATCTTAGCTAATTCACTTATATTTCTAGATTTAGTTTTATAAAAATTAACTGGTTTAATTATATTAGCAATATCATCATAACTTGCTTTACTTAATTTCTCAACACTATTAAACTTGGTAAATAATAGAGTAGCGACAAGAATTGTTTTCTTATCAGTCGTTCTAGCACTCATAAGTGTAGCAATAAGAGTCTGCCAATCTTCATCCCACCCATCAGCGGCTAATCTTAAATCAGAAGCTAATTTTTCAATTTCCTTTAATTGTCTTAATGCTTTTTCTTTATTCATCTACTCTTAAAGTTATTAGGATTTTATATATCTTCCACTCAACCTATCAAGACATCTTCGAGCCACATAACCAAAAGAAGTATCTCTTGCCTCTCTTCTCAGATTTCTTATGATACATTTATCTCTCGCATTAATTATATCGCCCCATCCAAGATTATAAGCCCAATCGGCAATCTCAACAACCCTTCCATATGCTTCTCTAATTTCTTCACTTGAAGATGAAAAATACCTCTTTTTCAATTCAATAGCAAAGTCTGGAAAAGGAAAAAGGCATCTCATTAAGAGAACCAATTAAAGGAATTAAAATACCAAAATCACTCTCTGAATTCAAAGATGATTTAATGGCTTGTCATAATTTGGAATAGAAACAAAAGCTTATATATTGAAGATTTAAGACAATTTTATGTCCTTATTACAATATAGAAAAGTAACATTAACTACGCCCTCTAGAAGAGAAGAAGGAAGGTTTAGATTGACTTCAATGTATAATTTTAGCGGATGTGAGGGAGCAGTTTATCCAGGAATTCTTAATATTAACGGAGAAAAGAAAAGAATTCAAGTAAAAAGATTTTATAGAGAAAGTTTTGACGACAGAGGAGAACAATTTTCACAAAATCCTGAAGAAAAAGTAAAAGAAAGTTATGAAGCATTAAGACAAATGCAAAAATTAGGCTTTAAAGTGCTACCTTTCTTTGGTAAATTGAGAGCTCATGGACTAGGAACTGTTTTAGCAATGTATGACTTAACAGAAGGTAATACTTTAGAAGTATATGACGGAAAGAGCATTGCTAGAAATAAAGAACAGCAAGTAGTAATAAATGGAAAAACTAAAATGAAAAACGCGAGAAATGCAATAACTGGACTATCAAATTACCAAGAAATACAAATAGGACTTGAAAAACAGAGATTACTTCAAACCATGCATATGATATCACATGGGTTCTGCGGAGCGGGAGAGGGAACTCAATGTATATTTACAAGAAATCCAACAACAAACCAAGGAGATTTTTTCATAGTGGATGTTGGACAATATGAAAGAAGAGAAACAAAATACTCTAAAGCACTGGACTTAGAAAGAAGATTAATTATACCAGAAGAAGAAATAATTCAAACATTAGACAAAATGCTATTTAGGGCAGGGCATAAAGTTAAAGCGGGCAAACTATATTCTGAATTTTCAGAAAGATTTTCAAAAAAAAGAGAATTTTTAAATTTGTTATATCAGGCAATGATTGGTCTATCAATGTATGAACATCTTGGAGGGTGGATTGGAAAAGATGAATTCGCTAAAGAACTATTTCCAAGAAATAAATTTTCAAATGATTTACTAAAAATAAAATTTTCATTTTTACAGTCTAGAATGAGAATATCAGAATTAATCGGAGAAGGAATTTACGATTTTTCTAAAGAAAATGTTTCAAGATTCTTATCTCCACAAACACCTAAAGATACAATGCTTGGAATAGAATTTTCTCAATTAGCACATCTGGACAACCAATTAAGACTAATCACACAATCCAAAAAAGCCCTCGATAATAATACAGCAATCCCAGAAAAAAAGCCAAAAATTTTACATGCACCTAATGGAATTCCAAGAACTGTTCTATTTGAAAATCCTAATGAACCTATCAGAGAAAGAATGGAGATAACTATTAGAGATAAGCCCATTGGAAGAGATGATGCTGAGATGGATGTTGAAGTAGATTGGCAAACAGCATATAATCATAGAATAAGCGCAGGAACAGATTATATGACTATTTCAAAAGAATCAATAAGAAGAGCTAGAATAAATGGAATACCTATTCCTAATTTTGATCCAGAAAAAGTTGAAGTAACCACTTCTGCTGGCTCAATATGGTATTTCTATGAAGAACAATGTCTAGCTAGACTAATAAATCCTGCAATATTAAAAGAAGATTAATTTCTGGAAACAAGCCAAACGATAAACCAAAACCTTTATATATAACATGATATATAATAAAATATAACATTGAGTATAATATGGAAGAAAATATAATCTTAGCAAAACCAAGAAAAATAGGGGGTTCATTAGTTATCACCATACCTTCAAATATTGTAAAATCAGAACAAATTGATGAAACTCAATTTTTGGAAGTAAAAGTCAGAAAAAAAAGAGTAGATGGATTTGGAATTCTAAAGGGAATTGGCTCATTTACCAGAGAGGACAGAGCAAAGGGGCAACTTGAAAAATGAAATTAATAATTGATGCGCACTCTTGGATAGAATATTTCAAAGGCAGTAATGCGGGAGAAAAACTTAATCAAATGCTGGGAGGAGATAATGAAATTTTAGTATTACCTATAACAATATCTGAAGTTGTAGCAAAAGTAAAGAAAATCAATGGAAATGTCGAAAGTGCTTATTCTTCAATTATAAAAAATTCAAAGATCTTTGAACCAACACCAAAAATAGCCAAAGAAGCAGGATTATTATATGTTGAAGCAAGAGAAAAAAACGAAAGCTTTGGTATTGTTGATGCCCTATTAATTGCCTCTGCAAAATTAACCGGAGCAAAATTAATTTCGGGAGATAATCATTTCAAACCTTTCAAAGAAGCAATTATTATTTAGCTATTTCTTTGTTATATTTTCCATTAAATCCCTCAGAATTAAATTCAAGCTCATCTAACCTCTTATTAACTTTCTCCATCTCCTTCTCACTAGGACATTTTCCCAAAATATAATTATAATGTTTGATAAAATCTTTTTTAATGTCCATTTTTACTTAATCTCCCTATCATATCCTTTTGCACGTTTACCATTCTTCACAGAAACCCTCAATCTTTATTAAACTTACTTAGCAATCTTTACAAGCACACTTAAAATTTTACTCACAAAATCTCTATCTGCTTTATTTCCAATTTTTACTATTTCTATTCTTCCAGTATGTGTATCAAATTCTATTAAAGCGAGATGCTCATTCCCCTCAATCTCAACATCTATATCTCTAGGATTCTGCCACATCCTGGCCTGATCCATTCTTATCTTATAATCTTTAGGATTTTCAGCCATCAAACTTCCAGACCGAGCAATCATTCTCTTTCTGGCTTCTTTTTCGTCACTGCATATGCAATGAACAACAATTGCTCCAATTCCAAGATGAGAAGCAAGATCATAAAAGCACTGTCTAAAATCAGAGGATCTCAAATTCCCATCAACAATAGTTCCAACTCCTTTTTTCCTATTTTCTTCAGCCATCTCTATTGTCTTATGTAACAAAAATGGTGTGTCTTTCCTGGAAAAATTCTTTATCTTAAGTCTCTCTCTCAGAACACCTGCTCCAAGATGTTCATAATTACCAAGCTCTTCCTCAACTTTCTTTGCAGTATGTGTTTTTCCAGAACCAGAAAGCCCGCAGACAATAACAATATCACCCCTCATAAAAATAACCCTACTATCTTGATTAAAAACATTATTGTTCTGCGAACATTATTATCTAAACCCTTATGTTCTCATCACAAATCTTTATTAACCTTCCTTGAATCTTGTTTTTATGGAGATAAGTGAAAATAAAAAGAAGGAGCTTGAAGATCTTCTTGAACTGCTTGGAAGTGTGCGCGGAAGACACACAGAATTAGTGACTGTCATGATTCCTGCAGGATTCAATAAAGATTCTGTAGTTAGACAACTGGAAGCAGAAGCAGGCACAGCAGAGAATATAAAGTCAAAAGCCACAAGATCGGCAGTTACAACTGCACTAGATAGAATAGTAAGAGAACTAAAAAACAGAAAATCCACTCCAGCAAACGGTCTTGCTTTATTTTGTGGAAATATTTCTGAAAAAGAAGGTGTTCAAGATATACAATTATGGGCTTATGAGCCCCCAAAGCCATTAAATGTCAGATTATATAGATGCGATCAAACCTTTGTAATTGAACCATTGCAGGAAATGCTTAATGTCACCGAAGTCTATGGATTGTTGGTCATGGATAGAAGAGAAGCAACTATAGGAATTTTAGAAGGTAAAAAAATAAGTGTTATAAGAAAATTATCTTCTAATGTTCCTGGAAAAATTCGTGCAGGCGGGCAGTCAAGTGCCAGATTTGAAAGAATTACTGAAGGTTTAGCAAAAGAATTCTTTAAAAAAACAGCAGAAGCAATGAAAGAGGTTTTCTTTGATATGCCCAAGCTTAAAGGCATCCTTGTAGGTGGCCCCATTCCCACAAAAGAAGAATTTCTTGAACTAGGAGAACTAGTAACCAAATTAAAAGAAAAAGTTATTGCAGTCAAGGACATAGGTTATACAGATGAACACGGTCTCGAATTACTAGTAAACGCATCAGAAGAAGACATTGAAAATCAAGAGAAAATAAAAGAACAAAAGCTAATAACAAAATTCTTTGAAACTCTCGGAAAGAAACCGCATCTCGCAGTCTATGGAGAAGAACGAGTCAGATTAGCACTAGAAAGAGGCGCAATAGATGTCCTATTGCTCTCAAAAAGCCTTTCAAAAGAAATAATAAGTGAATTCGAACAAAAAGCACAATCTATAGGAGCATCAATGCACATAATCACTGCAGAAAATGCAGATGGAAAACAATTTGAAAATCTAACGAAGGGCTTCGGAGCTACGTTAAGGTTTGCTTTGGAATAAATTTATCTCACGATACTGTCAAATTAAAGTGATATGTTTTCTCTGACAAATCTAATCAAGTTTAA
>JBBSYL010000037.1:0-13339 GCA_038045265.1 Nanobdellota archaeon
GTATTAAAGAAAGAGAGTTATTTAAACTTTACTAAGTTATTTTGCGGTAAGTCCTAAAAGACTCTATGCACAAATGAGAGTTACGAAACCTCAAGGCGAAACTTCCACCACTTCCATAATAAAACCCTACTCTCTTCCCATTTCTCCAATAGTAGATGAAGAAGAACGCAAACCCTATGACCATATAATAGGCAGATGCAAAAGAAGAAATTAATTATCTTGTTATAGTGTATTTCTTAACTTCTTCATATAACTCTTTAGCTTTCTTATCCTTTTCAAAATATTCTCTTACTGGTTTTATCATCTCATTAAGATATTCAACAACTGCATTTTTCAAATCCATTGGATGCAATTCTCCGGATTCATATGCTCTTACAAGATCTGAGTAATCTGCATTTAAGTTTCCACCATATTTCTTATCTCTTTTTATCACTATTTTCTCATATCTCTTCATAATAAGATATTTCAAATAATCAAACAAGGGATTGCCCTCAATAATTTTTTCAGGACAATATGCTTTCCCTATTTTTCTCTTTATCTCAGCCTCCGTATCATGCATATATATGCAAGACTCGGGTTTACTTTTACTCATCTTACTTACAATTATTATTTCTTCTCTATTTGCTCCGGGCTGAACACCTTGTAGCCCCATTATCATATGATGCGATACAACTGCTGGCTTTCTCCAGTTTAGTTTTTCAGCAACCTCCCTTCCTAAAACATTGGCTCTTCTCTGATCCAGTCCAAGTTGACATATATCTACATCAAGCTCAAATATATCTGAAACCTGCATACTTGGATAAAATAACTGCACAGTGCTTTGAACTTCTCCCTCTTTCCTACCCATAATTGTAGTAGCCCTTATGCTTCTATTCAGCGTAGTCTCTTTCGCTATTTTCAACACTCTGTCCCAATATTTTATCCCATCCATTCTTTCAGACGCCCAAATAACTTCTACTTTATCAATATCTACTCCACACGCCTTCCAAACTTCTATAAAATACTCTCCAGCTTTTCTTATTCTCTCCATGTCTCCTCCAAGTTTATTATTAATAAATGCAAAATAATCTGCCAGCCATAATTTAAAATGAATTCCTGCCTTTTGCATTAACTTCAAATTCTCGGCTCTAAGTAAACCAAATGGGATATGTGCTAACCCACTAGGTTCAAACCCGTCATATGCAATAAGTTTCTTTCCAGAAGCCAACATCTCCCTTATTTCATCCTCTCCTATAATCTCTCCCCCATCAGCAACTTGTCTAATAAGTTCCATTCTCTCATCAACACTTAATACTTTCTCAACTTTCTTCTTTTCCTTCACCATTCCAAGCAAACACTAAAATACTTTAATAACCTTTCCAATCAATGCGAAAGCTCTCTTTCATTCTCGCATTTGTTGGTCTTTTTGCACTTATCTCTATCTTGGTCTTCCAAGAACCATTAGAAATAACTTCAGAAAAACAATTAACCTCCCTTATTCAAAACCAGCTAGTTTTAGTTTCTGGCAAAGTTATAAAGCAAACCCAATATACAGATATAATTACACTAAAACTCAATAATAATATAACTTTAACCTATTCAGGGAAACATCAAAACTTTCTAAATAGCAATATTTCATCAATAGGGCTCTATGATAATTTTCAATATCCTAAAATAAAAATTTTGGAGATAAGATATGGTCCTTGAACTAATATTCGCCATTCTTCTAGGCGTTTTAGCTGGTACTCTTACTGGCTTAATACCTGGAATCCATATAAATTTAATAGCCTCCATTCTTCTTGCCTCACTTTCCCTCCCATTCATTTCCCACATTAGTCCAATTATTCTTGTTATTTTTATAGTTGCAATGTCAATCACTCACACTTTCATCGATTTCATTCCCAGCATCTACCTTGGCGCTCCAGATGAAGATTCCTTCCTATCCATCCTTCCAGGCCACCAATTCATGCTCAAGGGTCTCGCCCATTCTGCATTCATACTAACATTATATGGTTCTCTTCTTGCTCTTCCTGTAATAATTCTGTATACTCCCATTTTCATTAAATTTCTCCCTTTTCTTTTTACATCAACAAAATCTGCTATGCCTTACATCCTAATTTTCCTCTCCATCTATTTGATTTTAAGAGAAGAAAATCTCGCTACAGGTTTCATTAGCTTCTCTCTTGCAGGTTTCCTCGGTCTTCTAACTTTTAATCTTCCAGTTAAAGAGCCCCTGCTCCCTATGCTTTCTGGATTATTTGGTCTCTCTTCTCTTATCCTCTCTCTTAATGCCCGCAATCTTCCTAGAAAACAAATTCTTCAGCCGTTAAAATATATAAAAATTGAAAAAAGAGAATTCATCAAATCTCTCTCCGCCTCCATATTTATTGTCCCTTTCTTTTCCTTTCTTCCAGGCATCGGATCAGGCCACGCCTCATTAATAAGTTCCGAACTATTCAATCTAAAAGAAAAGTCTTTTCTTTTCCTTAATGGTGCGGCCAACACAATAATTATGGGTCTTTCTTTCATAACTGTCTACTCAATTGGAAAAACAAGAACTGGGTCTGCGGCAGCCACAAAAGATATTCTTGATAATATAACTTTGGACAATCTTTTTCTTATTATTTTAGCAATAGTCATTGTATCTATCATTTCATTCATCCTTGGAATTTATCTTTCTAAGCTCACTGCAAAATTCATAAATAAAATAAATTATCGTATTTTAACAATATCTGTAATTGCCATCTTAATATTAGTCAATCTCCTCTTATCAAACTGGCTGGGTCTCCTAATCCTCTTAACCTCCTCCGTATTGGGAATCTTTACAGTTCTGAGTAGATCAAGAAGAACTAACCTCATGGCCTCTTTAGTAGTGCCTGCAATAGTCTATTATTTAAGCTCCTGAACATCTTTTTTCAAAGAAAAAATATAATCTGCCACTTCAGGAGGTACGGCTTTTTCAGTTCCATTTCTCACATTAGTTCCAGAGATACCCTTTACATGCTCTAGTACTTCAATAAAATTAACTTCATATCCAACATTCCTCCCCACATTTATACTCTCTATATCTGGAATAGAAATAATCTTGACCTTACTTCCATAAACTCTTCTAATCATCTCTGTTCTTTCTTCTACATTATATGGATCTTTATCGCTAACCTCTGTTTCTCTTATAGCGATGCACACTTTCTTTCCCCTATTTAATGCTTCATCAATAATATGTTTATGTCCATTATGAAAAGGTTGCCATCTTCCAATAAATAAAGCGTATTTTTCATTTTTCATTTTAAAACAAAGTCACCTGTTTCTCTTTTTCCTTTCCAAAAATACTTTGAATATACATTTCAGTCAATTCTAAACTCTCTAGTAAATACGGTTCTACTTTATACTTCTTGGCCAAATCTAGTGCAGGTTGCATATACTTTAATATGCTTCCTTCTGAAATCGTAAAAATTATTCTCCCTCCGCATTTAGTGCACCTTCCAGTTAAAGGAGGTCTTCTATATTTATCATTACACCCCACACATCTAAACCCTTGTTGTGAAAACTTTCTAAGATTGCCCCTAGTATCCCTTATAAAATGTCTCTCAATTATCAATCTTGCTACATCTCTCGTATCTACTGCCCTGTTCTTCTCACAAAAGTCCATCATTTGTGCAACTTTTTCCTGCATACTTGGTAACAATTTATATGAAGAATTAATCACGCAATCATTTATATTTTTACAATTGTGTGTAAATGGTATATTTTCAAAAGGATTCTCTTTGTTTTTCAATCTATGCTTCATCATCTTTATCCCGTCAAATTCAGAACTATGTTTACTCTGCTCTGCCGCCCTATAAAGTTCTAGGGGATACTGTTCAGCCTCAAAATCGAGAATCTGGTCGTCAACATCTCCAGCCCTTATTTGCGTATTCAAAACCAATGGCGCATCCTGCGTTCCACCCCTATGCGCCGGCAGGAACTTTCTTGAAAAATTAATCAACATATCAAGCAAAAGCATTGATGCTGCCTCATCTCCATCACAATCTCTTCTCATCGCAGCATGCATAAAAGGACTGGCCAACATTGTTTGAGTTTTACTAAATCCTATTATTCTTCCAACTGTTGTAGTACATATATGGGGGGCAATATTTGCAACAAGCACCCCGATAATATCTTCTTTTTTAGTTGCTTTGAAATATCTTTCCAATTTATAAAGCTTCTCAAGCTCATCATCTACAAATTGTGTAATCTTAAAGAACACATCATCCGCCCTCTCATCTTGCGTTTCAGGACAACTAGGTAGTATAACATCGTGTGGAAACATTTCCAATATCTGCTCATTATCTTCCAACGCTTTTCCAAAAATATCTTTTTCATATCCTAGCTCTTTTAATTTTTGAATGCTTGTCCCTATTTCTTTTGGTTTGAAATGAGTAATCGGAGCTTCCTGCATATCATACCTTATTGTGCCATCTTTGTTTACATTTAGATTATACTTTGCTCTTAACAATCCCTTAGCAAGATGTTCGCAACTATGGTCTGCATTGCTGGTCCCCCTTACCCCTTTTACAACCGGGATTTCATCACCAGAAATTCTAAGCATTTTCTTAGCCTCATCAAAATATTTTCTTATATCTATTCTTCTTCTCATATAACTATCTAATTTTCTTTCACCATTATCCTCAGTATATATCTTATCTTCTGCTCTAGAATAATATTCTTTAACACACGTACTTTCACACTTCATGCACGTTGGATATATATTCTCTTCCTTACATTTAGTGCATCTGAAAAGAGGAAATTCTCCATAAATACTCCCCACATCATAGGCTGCTTGAAAACTTCTCAATCTTCCTCCTTCTTCTCCAACAGGAAACATTACATGTGGACTTCCTATTAATTTCCTTAGCTTTGACTTCTCTGGTTTACCCATTCTCGCACCGATAAATGTTCCAGATTTATCTTTTATTTTGACGCTACTTATTTCATTCAAAACTTTCAAGACTTCTCCTTCAGATATTTTTTTACTTAATAAATTAATTTGTTCTTCTATATCAGAATAATAGTCTATTCCTAAGTTGCACAACAAAGCTTTTGCATCACCTCCCTTTACAATAACATTTTCTATCACCACATCATGCTCGCATCCAATTAACTCTAAAGCCCTTTTACCTTTGACAAATCTCTCTCTATCTGTTTGTGTATTGGGCAATATTAATTTATTATCTATAAATTTTGCCCTAGCTATCCAATCAATAAGTCCCAAAAGTTGATTATAATCTATCTCTCTCCAATAATATATCCACCTTGGATGTAGGGGAATATCATATTTTCTACTGATCTCCAGTGCATCTTCAAAATTAACCTCAAACTTATTTATAGTTTCGGTCCTTTTCACATCTTTTTCCTTAAGATCTAAAATCCACCACTCTTCAACATACCCTGGTTTCAATAATTCATAATTTCTATTTAGCACATCCCCATAAGGAACAAGCAAATCTCCCAAATAGATTACCTCACTTACCTCTCTATAAACTTTCTTTCCTTCCTCAAAACATTCTATTCTTTTTACACTTCCATTTTTCATTTTAACAATTGGGCCATCCATCTCATCACATACCCCAACAACACAACCTTTAGTCGGTTTTTCAATTTTCAACTGGGTTCCAAAAGCAATAAACGAATTAGATATTGCCATCGTTCCTGGGTGTACTGCATTCGCTGAAAAACCACTCGTCCTGGTTCTTCCATATCTAAACCTAAAACTCCCCGATTTAGAAGGATGTCCGAAAACAGGTCTGCCCGCCACTAAATCTTTTATGTACACTGGGATATTATCTGCACTTCCGCCTTTTGCTTTTTTCTTATACTTATCAAGATATTCTTGTAAAAATTCCCACCCAGTACATTTTAGTCCATTTGCCTGGGCTTTTTTCAAAAGCCTGAATCCCTTTTGTGCTTTTTGTGCCAATCCTTCTGAGAATATCAAACACATGCCCCCCCTTATAAAATTAGTTTCTATTCTCTCCAGATCTTTGTAATTTGAAACTTCTCTGCTTTCACTCGGCTCGCCTGTTATTTGTATGGGGATATTTTTCGCCAAAAAAGTTATCTCATTCTCTGTAGGCAAATATTGTAAATTGTTTATCCTTTCATGATAATCATAATTCTCTGTGACATATCTTTTAACTTCTTCTTCTGTTGGATCATATTTAGCATATCCAAAAGTCTCCCTTAAATAATCTATAAGCATCAACACCATGCACGCCGCAGTAGTTCCTGCGCTTCTTATTGGACCAGAAAAATATGCTTTAAAATATTCTTTTCCCTCTCTTGTTCTGCCCAATTTTAGTTCTGTATATCCTTCGAGAGGGCTTGAAACTACCCCCAGAGTTATATACGCAAATCCCACCCTAACCCCTGCGTCTATTGCTTGCAACAAGCTCTCAAATTTACAAAACCTTTCTCTGGCAATTTCTTCTGCAATCTTAAAAGCGACTGTCGCTTCAAGCGCCCCATATTCCTTTTCCAATTCTTCAATTTTATCTACTATCTTTTTATCTAACTGTGGATAAATTGTAGAAATTAACCCTACTGCCTTTTCAGCGAGAGTCATCGCAATAGGCGTCTCAACCTTGCTCACTGGATCCAATCCCTTTGCCCTCGCCCTATTTGCAACAGCTATTTGCTCCTCAACTTTCTTTTGTATCATTTCAAAGTATTGTTCAGTATTCATTTTGTCCACTTCCCCATTTCTTCATCATCTACAAAATCAAAAATCCTTAATTCCCTTGTCTTCAGGTTCAAGACAGTTACCTTCCCAGGTTCTGTCATATTGCCAACTTTTTCTTCATACGGTGTTTGCGCCTGCCAGCAACTGCTAGTTACAATCAACACCCCATTATATGTATCAATATCGTTCCTGTGCACTTCTCCAGTACATAATACATCTGGAACTTCGCTTATTACCATTGGATCTTTCTCTGCATTTGGAATATAAATTACCGAAGAATGTGTCGGAGCCAAATGTCTTCTTTTCAACATATGTCTTACAGCCTTAGCAGGACATTTGTGTGCTTTCATATTTCTCAGTTCTGGAATCTCGCTTATGAGATTATGTATACTTGCCCCATGATACATTAGCACATTAAACTCTTTTTCTTTTTCTATAAGTTTTACAAGGGAGGGATTGGTCACTAATATGAGGTTTTCTATATCATAAAGCGCAAGGGCATATTTTTTTCCTATAATTGGTTGTGGCTCTGCCACTCTAACTGCATCGTGTTGCCCAGGACACATAAATATAGTCACATCTTCAGGTAATTTCTTAAGGTATGATGCGAGAAGTTTATACTGCTCCTCCATACTTTTCATTTTAAGTAAATACTCTTGCCCGGGAAATATACCTACACCATCAACATTATCGCCAATTATAAACAAAAACTTTATTTTTTTAGCAGTTTCATCCTTGCTGTTCATCCACTCAAGAAAATTATTCATACTTCTTTCGAGGTGTCTTTCACTTCCTGCATGTATATCTGAAATAAAAGCGATGCATGCCTCTTCCTCAAACTTCTTCTTTTCATGTATAAAGGCATCTGGAAAATATATTTCATGCGCAAAAAGAATATCTTTGTTCCCTGAAGCTTTCACTGCAACAACGTCATCTAACTGCATCTCATCAGCCGATTCAAAAACCTCTTTCCTATCCGGCTTCACAAGCACATTTATTTTACCTGTCAAATCTTCCAACGTAAGTATAAGATTCCCATTTTTTGTTATTCTTTTCTCAGATAATATCCCTATAATACTCAACGTTTTCCTTTCACTCGATATCTTATTTATAGCAATTAAACTAGTTAGATTCGGTCTTTGTAATAATATCTTCTGTAATTGTTGGTACCTTGCTCTAAAATGTTTTGAAAAATCCTGGACCTCTAATTTTTTATCTGTCTTCGTATCTGGACAAAATATTTTATAAGTTATCCTGCTCTTTTCACTTACCTCTCTCTTCTGATTGCTCTCCGCACTCGCCTTCTCTTTATATATTTCGATTGTAAAACCAAATTTGACAAAAATTCTTTCTATCTCTCCTTTCTTATCTATCGAAAGACCCTCAACAAATTTCTGTACTCCTAGCATATTATCTTTAAGGAGGGATTTTGTAATTATCTTCTTACCAGATAATTGTACTAGTTTTTCTAAAAAATTACTTGCAACACTCGAGTCTCCAAAACTCTCGAGAATATCAATAACTTCTTTCTCAAGTAAAACTCCTTTTTCTCTTATAACTTTCAAAATCTCCGGATTCATTACCCCTCCAGAGCCCTATTTAGTATTTCTATCGCTTTTTCTTTTATACTTGGGCTTATCATAAGTCTTATTTCTCTAGTTCTCCCTTGCCTGCCCTTACTTATAACGCTTGCATTTATTATTCCTAACATATCAAACTCTGCTAAAATATCGGAGACTCTTCTTTGTGTTAATATATCATTCTTAGACCTCTCGCATATCTCTTGATATTTATTATACACATCGCCCGTAAATATGTCTTCTCCCTTTCCATCGAGCGAAATAATAGACGACAGAACCAGATGATATTGCTTGGGTACGCCTTCTATGGTATCAAGTATCCTGTCTCTTTCTATTTTTTCATTTGCCATATCAATATGTTTCAGCATTACTTTCTTATTCCCCTCTCTTTCTGCTAACTCTCCCGCAACCCTGAGCAAATCCAACGCTCTCCTCGCATCTCCGTGCTCTCTTGCAGCAAAGGCAGCGCACTTCGCAATAACCCCTTCCTCTAAAATTCCTTCCTGAAAAGCATTAGATGCTCTCTCTGAAAGTATATCCTGCAATTGAAGTGCATTATAAGGTGGAAACACAAGTTCTTCCTCCCCAAGACTGCTCCTTACTCTAGGATCTAAATTATCCATAAAGGTTAAACTATTACTTATCCCGACTAGACTTATCTGCGCATTCTTTAAACTTGAATTTAACCTTGTTAAATTATAAAGAAAACTGTCTGAAATTTTCTCAACTGTCTGATCTATTTCGTCAAGAACAATTAATATCACTTGTTTCTTTCCATCTATTATTTCTATAAATTTACTATATACTTGATCTGTGGGCAAACCTGTTGCAGGTACGCTTCCACCAAGTTCGTGTATTAACTCCGCTAAAATTCTATATTCTGTATCCGCAACCTTCTTTAACTTACAATTTACATACACAATTTTCAGATAATCTTCTCCTAGGGCTTTCACTTTCTCTTGTATCCTGCTCCCAACATACTGTACACTTAATGTCTTTCCTGTTCCTGTCTTTCCAAAAACAAAGAGATTGCTTGCCCTCTCCCCCCTTAAACTTGGTGCAAGTATAGAAGCAACTGCCTCTACCTGCTCATCCCTATGCGCAATATTGCTCGGGTTATGATTTGATTGTAAAATGGTTTTATTTTTAAAAAGGTTGTTCGTTGTAAAACTATTAAGTATTTTATCTATTTTATCCATCCTCTTTCCCCTTTTCTACAAATAAAAAAAGATTATAAACTTATCGCTTCTCCAAGTGCTATTTCCACTGGAAACTATCTATTTTATCCTCGAAAGACTCCTTTATTAAATAAATTTTATTTTCCACCCCCTACACCTCCATTTCTCATGGAATCAAAAATAAAACAAATACCTTACCAAATTAATAAGAACTATAATATATAATATAATATATATAATATATAATATATATATTTAAAAATAAAAATACAACAAACAACAAACTTCCCCCCCCTTTATAAATTATTCTTTCCATACGAAATTGGGGGGTCAGGGAGATAGCGTTCTCTCTATAAATTTAATTCTTTTTAAGTAATACTAATTATGGAGAAACATTTATATACAATTTATAGCATAAAAATTGATGGCACTAGACAAGAAACCCCTTAGAGAGATTATAGGCAAACTTATTGTTACAAAAGAAGGTAAGCGCCTAGGAATGGTTAAGGATATAACCTTTGAAACAAGAACAGGAGAATTAATCCAAGTAGTTGTTAAGGACCCCACCACCTATACAAGAAGCCTTAATCTTGAGATCTCAGCAGGTAAGGAAATCCTTATACCTTATAATACGATAATTGCAATAGGCGATTTCATAGTAGTCTCTGAAGAAGACTTAATGTAATTATTGGGGCCATTCACGCAAATCTTTAAAAACCTCATTTTTCATTCATTCAAATGAAAGTAATTGGATTTAATTTCACTAAAGTTTCTGCAAATAGAAAACCACAACTCCTAAAGAGATTAGTAATAAATACAAATATTGAGTTCCTTGAAATAGAGAAGGAAAAGATAGAAATGTTGAAGGATCTAGATCCGCTAAAAATTGACTTTAGATTTTCAGTTGTATATCAAAATCAAGAGCAAGCAAATCAAAAAAAAGAGAAAGAAGACAAGGACGCAGAAGTTTCATTTGATGGCAATATAGTTTTATCTGCAGATAAAGAAGAAGCAAAAGATATTTTGAAATCTTGGAAGAAAAGGGAAGTTCCGCAAACACTTAAAATTTCCCTATTCAATCTCATATTAAAGAGATGTTCTGTACGTGCTTTAGCATTAGAAGAAGAGCTTGGTTTGCCTTTGCATGTAGGCATTCCACAGATTAAGCCCCAGCAGAAGTAGTAAATTTTTTATCTTTCTTCCCCCAGATTCACTTCAAATTATCAAGTTTCCCAAAATCAAGTACTCCAAGCCCATTCACAACTTTAACATCAAACTTATCTAGATCAAACTCCCAAGGTACATTCACTCCTTCCCTAACATTACTTCCTACAATAAGAGAAAAGAAACTGGGAACTACAATAATCTTCTTTTTCCTATACTCTCCGATCAGAAAACATTTATATTTCTCTCTTGTTGTTCCATCTTCAAGGAATATTGCTGGATGCGCATGTCCTATCACCCAACACCCAACACCATTAGTATTCATCTCTTCTCTTTCAACATCTCCATGTATAAAACAATATTCTTTCCAAATATAACTCTCAACAACATCTATTTCTCCTTGTTTAGCAATATTAATTAAATAATTATCATGGTTACCTCTCAATATTACAAGCTCGCTACATTTTTCTTTAAGATAATTGATAACTCCAAGCACATCATTCCATTCCTGTCGCAAATTTCCACTAAATGAATGTTTAACATCCCCAAGAAGAATTATCTTATCAACGACCTTCTTTTCATTTTTAGTATTATTATCTATAATCTGCTTATCCTTCTCGCCTTTATCTGTAACCCTTAACCCCTCATTATCATAAACCCCCTTACTTGTCATATTTGCATTACCGTTATCTCTTATTTTATCAAACACCCCATCCATCTCCCCCATCATCTCCTTATACATCTCTCTTGTCACATACACACCGCTCCTATTAAGTGCCTCCTCATATCCTAGATGTAAATCTCCAATTACAACTATATTCTCTCCTTTCTCTTCTATCAACAAACATTTACCAATATATTCAATTCCCATAACAAACTTTAAATATCGCCCCTTAAAGACTTTATTATGAATAAAACAAAAAGTTTAGAAAGAGAATTAAGAACCTTTCTACATGAAGAAGTTTTTAGAGTATCTTCTATGACTGGCCTATTAGAAACAGAAGCAATATTATACAAAGGATTTAGTTCATGCGCGCCAGTAAAGAAAATCAAATATTACATTTCAAAATATAAATCAAGAAAACCAGAGCATTTAACCGAACAGGAAAGACAGAATATTAAAAAATCAGCTACAACGAATAGTTGGTATTAGGAACAAGAATTAAATCACTCTTTCTTAAACCTTATCATCTTCCCTAATAAGAAAATATCCTACTTTATCTTATATTAAATATCTTTTTATATAATATATTTATTTTATTAGCAAATGAAAAGTATATTCCACACTATTATCCCACAACCAAATTCTTATATATGTTCAATCGATTTTTTACTATGGTTAAATTAACTCCCTCAAAATTATTAAACAAATTACAACGCAACCATCCTCATCCTTCTCTTCCTTCCCCCAAATTTCTCGAGTTAGTCGCTAAAACTGAAGACCCTCATTTTTACGAATTTTGCAAACCCCAATTAAACGGACAACTACTAGATTATCAATCTGTTCTTAATCTTTATCTCAACTACTGGGCTCAAAGACGAGTCCCCACAGAAGGTTCAAGAGCCCCCCTTTATGAAAAAAAGTCAAGAGGATTGAGATAAAGATAGTATCTTCCCTTCACTCTTTTAGGTAAATCATCAGTTTGTTCAACAAAGGCACTTAATCTGTCCAAATTATCTCTTCAAGATTTTATCATTTATATTCTTTATTATGATTCACTTAATCTCTAAAGAATTATGCTCTTTTGCAATTTTAATTTATCTATCCAATGATTGATTAAAACCGATTCCTCTTCTAATATGTTCACCATATCCATTTGAATTATAAACCCCTACTTGAACATTTCTTCCACTTCCGCAATTATTAACTAAACCAATCTGTAAACCATTAACTTCTAATCCATTAACTTCTAATCCATTAATATATTCCTTTGATGGAAAGCTAACAATATCTAATTGAAGTCCGTTTACATTACCCTTTTCACATGCACGCTCTTCTTTTCCAAAACCTCCAGGTCCAGTTAGGATGCTAATATTAGCCCCATTAATTATTCCTCCATCAAGAGCACTTGCAAGAGATAGATTAAGCCCATAATGCTTTGCACCTTTAGAAAATTCCGTAGCAACACCAAGATTTATTCCATAACTATTTCCTGTTTTTCGAGTATATAATGGCGGTAACCCTCCCCCATTTCCCATAAAAGTTCCAGTAAGCGTAGCTAATCCTAATGCTCCAATGACTAATTTTTTCTTCAAATCCATACTTTTCTCCAACAAACTCCCCTTTTAATTCTTTCTGCGTATTTTAACTACGTATTAAGAGTTAATATTTATTTCCAATCTAGACACCCCATTTCTAAAACCCAAATATTTATATAGTTTAACAGTTTAACAGTTGAACGATGGAAGAGATAGTAAAGATGTCAAACAAAGGACAATTAGTAGTTCCAAGAGAAATAAGAGAAAATCAAAGTCTTAGTCCTAGCGATAGATTTGTTGCAATAGGTGTAAAAGAAGGAGTTCTATTTAAAAAAGTTAAAATTCCAAATGTAAAGATAGAATTTGATTCTTTATCTAAGGATATAGCCCAGCACTTCAAGGAAAAGCAAATCAGTGAAGAAGATGTTAAAGAGGCAGTCAAATGGGGAAGACAAAAGATTAAGCTTTAGGATACTGTCACCTTAGAGGTTTATCCCTCGTAAATCTCTAGCACAATATTC